>JAYUYB010000652.1:0-7784 GCA_043752655.1 Chloroflexota bacterium | reverse complement strand
AGGAGAGGAATGTCGCATATATACTAGATGTACCAAGATTCCATCGCTGAACCAGCGAGGTGATGTGTGAGCGAGCCTGTCGACCTGGAGCTAAGCCTTCGCCGCCGAGATGCGACGCGCTACACGATCGACCTCGTCTTCAGCCACCCGGGCAGCGAGGCCGATGTGCGACCGCTTGGGGAGCGGGCAATTACCGTCGCCTTCGATCACGCTGTGCTGCGTGCCACGGAGGTAAGCCCGGAGAGCTACGGCCGTGCGCTGGGCGCCATGCTCTTCGCAGACAGCGCCCTCGCCGGCGCGCTGGCACAAGCGTGGGCAGCCGCCCAGGCCCAAGGCCTCCCATTACGGCTTCGCCTCGCCGTGGCCCCCGACGCTTCCGAGCTGTACGCAGTGCGCTGGGAGACGTTGCTCGATCCACAGGATGGGCGCCCGTTGGCCCTTCGCGAACAGCTCATTCTCACCCGGGCACTCGGTAGCCCCGACTGGCGACCAGTAACACTTCGTGTCAAAAGCGCCCTCCGCGCTCTGGCTTGTGTCGCGGCGCCCGAGGGCCTGCAGCAGTACCGGCTCGCGCCCATCGACGCCGTTGCCGAACAGGAGCGTGCCCTCGCTGGCCTGGGCTCCATGCACACAACGGTGTTAGCCGGGCCAGGCCAGGCCTCCTTCGCGTCGATCATCGGCCACTTACGCGACGGCGTAGACATCCTGTACCTCGTCGCCCACGGAGCGCTTGTTGAGGACGAGCCCTGGCTGTTCCTCGATGATGGCCAGGGCGGCGTCGCCCGGGTCTTGGGCGCCGAGTTCGCCGCTCGGATTGCCGACCTTGCCGCACCGCCGCGACTGATCGTGCTTGCGAGTTGCGAAAGCGCCGGGGACTCGAGCCAGAAGGCCGCGGCCGCACTCGGGCCGCGCCTCGCCATCGCTGGAACTCCGGCTGTCGTCGCTGTGCAAGGGCCCTTCTCGGTAGAGAGCAACGCCCGTTTCGCGCCAGTGTTCTTCCGCGAGCTGCGCCGTGATGGCCGGATCGACCGCGCCCTCGCTGTCGCGCGACAGGCTATCGCCGACCGCGACGACTGGTGGGCCCCCGCCCTCTTCACCCGCCTCCGCAGCGGTCGTATTTGGTATGAGCCCGGCTTCGACGAGCAGGACTTCCAGCGCTGGCCCGCGCTGTTACGCAGCATCGCTGGCGGCCGCTGTACGCCCATCCTCGGCCCAGGCCTGCTCGAGCCAATCATCGGGGCCACCCGCGAACTCGCCGAGCGCCTCGCGGCGCGCCACAACTTCCCCCTCGCCCCGTTCGATCGTGATGATCTGCCGCAGGTTGCGCAGTACCTGGCCGTCCATCAGTCGGTGGCTTTCATGCGCGACGAGGTGGAGCGCGAGCTGCGCCGGGCCGTGCGTGAGCGGGCCCCGGCCGGGGCCCTGCCCTCAGGGCCACGCACGTCCCTGGCCGACCTGCTCCGCGCGGCGGGGGCGGCCCGCCGCGCCGTCGAGCCCGGCGAGCCGCACCAGGTACTCGCCTCCCTCCCTCTGCCGATCTACCTGACGGCCAACCCCGACCCGTTGCTGGCTGAGGCCCTGCGGGCGCAGGGCCGGACCCCTCAGGTGACGATCTGTCCGTGGTACGTCGAGGAGCGCCACTTCCTCGGCGCCGAGATCGACCCGCCCGAGATCGAGGCGCCGCTGGTCTACCACCTCCTCGGCTCTCTGGACGACCCCGACTCCCTGGTGATCGCCGAGGACGACTACTTCCGGTATCTCACCGGCGTGAGGCACAACGTCGAGCTGATCCCCGCCGAGGTGCAGCGGGCTCTCGCTGACACCGCCCTGCTCTTCCTGGGCTTCCGCTTCGAGGACTGGAGCTTCCGCGCGCTCCTGCAGAGCATGCTCCGTCTCTCTGGCGGCAAGCGGCGCAGCCAGTACGCCCACGTCGCCGTGCAGATCGACCCCCAGGAGGACGCAACAATGAACCCCCAGGCGGCCCGCAAGTATCTGAAGGACTACCTCGGCACGGCGGCCGCGCAATCCTACCAGACCACAATCAGCGTGTACTGGGGCAGCGCCGAAGACTTCATCCGCGAGCTGCGCGTGCGATGGGATGCCGCACTCCGCGTCGAGCAGGACGTATGAGCACGTCACGCGCCCAGAACCCCTACGTGGGCCCGCGCTCGTTCGAGGAGGGCGAGACGTCCCGCTTTTTTGGCCGCGAGCGCGAGCTGGGGCGGCTGGTCAACCTGCTGATCGCCCGCCGCCTGGTGCTGCTCCACGCGCCCTCGGGCGCAGGCAAGACCTCGCTCATCAACGCCGCGCTCATCCCTCGGCTGCGCGCCGAAGGCTTTCTGGTCCACCGCCCAGTGCGCCTAAACGCCGCAGTCCCGCCCGAGGCGGTCGCCTGGACCCCCAACCGCTTTGAGCTCGCGACAATCCTGGCGCTCGACGAGGAACTCCCGCCGGAGCAGCGCATCCCTTCCGCCAACCTGGCCCGCGCCGATCTCCGCTCCTACCTCGACTGGCGTGGGCGTGCGAATCCTGCGGATGAGGTGCTGATTTTCGACCAGTTCGAGGAGCTCCTAACGACAGACGCGGCGAACCGCGCCGCCAAGGAGACGTTCCTCGCCGCCCTTGGCGCCGCCCTGGAGAACCCGCGCCGCTGGGCCCTCTTCGCCATCCGCGAGGATTACCTGGGCAATCTGAGGCCGATGCTGCTCCGCCTCCCCACCCGCCTCGATGCCCTCTTCCGCCTCGACCTTCTCGACCCGACCCAGGCCCGGCGCGCCATCCAGGGACCCGCCCTTGGCGCCGGTGTCGCCTTCGCCGACGAGGCCGCGGCCGCCATTGTGGACGACCTGCGGCGGAGCACCGTGCAGCGACCAGACGGCTCCGGCGAGACGGTTCTCGGCCAGGTGGTGGAGCCAGTACAGCTCCAGGTTGTCTGCTATAGGCTCTGGGAACGCACCGCCGGGGACGAGATCGGGACCGCTGACATGGAGCGGGCCGGCGATGTCGATGCGGCCCTCGGCGCGTACTACGCCGAGCGGATGGCGGCCGTGGCAGCCAGCACAGGTGTGGACGAGCGTACTGTCCGCGACTGGGTCGAGGTGTGGCTCATCACCGCCGGCGGGCTGCGGAGCCAGGTGCTGCGGGAGGCCGGCGCGACGGGCGGGCTGCGAAACGAGACCATCCTGCGCCTTGTGGATGCGCACCTCCTGCGGGCCGAGGAGCGCCGCGGCGCGACCTGGTATGAGCTCGCCCATGATCGGCTCGTGGGACCCGTACGCCAGGATAACACCGTCTGGTTCGCAGCCAACCTGAGCACGCTCCAGCGTCAAGCGCGCCTTTGGGAGCGCGACGGCCGCCCCGACGGCCTACTCCTTCGCGGGGCGGCCCTTGAGGAGGCGACCAGTTGGGCCCGCGCCCACGGCGACGATTTGACCGAGGGCGAGCAGGCCCTTCTGCGCGAGTCGCTGGCGCTTCACGCGCAGGAGCAGCGCGAGCGCCGGCAGGCCAGCCGCCTGCGGCTCCTGGCCTGGGTCGCCTTCTGCTTTGGGGCCGGGGCGAGCATCCTGGCGCTCGCCGCCTTCTGGTTCTACACCCAGGCCGAGCTGGCCCGCGGCCAAGCCGTAGAGGCAGCTGCCACGGCGATCGCCGCCAATCAGGCCGCAGCCGACGCAGGGCGCACTGCCGTCGTCGCCTCCACAGCGGAGCGCGTCTCGTACGACAACTCAGAGCGGGCCCGCTGGACGGCCGAGGCGGGCGCGACGGTAATCGCCTCGGCCCTCACGCTAGCTGAGGAGGAGCGCCAGCGGGCCGACCAGGCGGCCCGGCGATCCGCCGAGCAGGCCCTGGTCGCGGACAGCGAGAGCGCGGCCCTCAACGGCGACGCCGACCGCGCCCTTGCCCTGGCCCTCGCCGTCGACCCGGACGCCCCTGGCGCAGCGCTCGCCCTGGCCTCGGCCGGCGAGGTCGCGGGCACCAGGTTGCGCCTACTCGACCTTCAGGGGACTGTGCTCACCGTGGCGATCAGCCCTGACGGCCGCTACGCGGCGGCTGGGTCGAGCGATGGCTTTATCGGAGTGTGGGATCTTGCAGACGGACGGCCCCTCTGGACGGCCCGGGTTCACGACGACGACGTGCAGGCGCTTCGCTTCACCCCAGATGGCCGCAGCCTCATCTCTGGCGGCAACGACGGCGTGGTGTCGCGCACCGACGTAGCCAGCGGGGGCTCCAAGCGTCTGGTTACGCTCGAAGAAGACAAGGCCATCTACAGCCTCGACCTCAGCCCCAATGGCCGGACCCTCTTGGTGACGACCCTCAACGGCTCTGCACAACTCCGCTCCCTCGACAGCGGGGAGTCTCTCGGCTTCCAGCAGGCGAGCAGCGGTTTCGCCGCATTCAGCCCCGCAGGCGACAGCATTATCCTCTCTGAGGGGGAGCTCGGGACGGTCGCGGCGCTGTACGGGCTCGACGGCCGGCTGGTTCAGCGGTTTGGCGGCGACAACGGGCACCAGCGCGCGATCCAAGCTGTGGCCCTCACACCTGACGGGGCGACGGCCTTGAGCGCGTCACAGGACGGCACGATCAAACTGTGGGACGTCGGCACCGGCGAGCTGCTGCGAACGTTGACTGGGCACCAGGCGTCGGTCTGGGGCATGGCCGTAGCCGCCGACGGGTCGCGGCTACTGACGAGCTCAGCCGATGGCACGATTCGTCTCTGGTCGCTACAGACCGCCGACACCATCAACCCCGAGCTGCGCAGTTTCAGGGGCCATGCTGGCTCAGTGTACGCTGTAGCCCTCGCCACAGACGGCGCGCACATCCTCTCCGGCGGCGAGGATGGCAGTGTGCGCTGGTGGGACCTGAAGCGCTATGCTGCCCTGGGCGAGCTGGAGGCAGAAGCCTCGATCCAGGGCGTAGCCGTCAGCGCCGATGGCCGGCGGGCGTTCGCCCTCACCGTCCGCGGGGAACTTAGCGCGTGGGACGTGAATACCGGCGCAGCCCGGGGGCCAGGGGCGCTTCTGTTGTCAGGAGCGGGTCGCAGCTACTTCGCTCTGGCAGTCAGCCCTGACGGTCGCACCATCGCTGTTGGCGACGACAGAGGCACTATCTACCTCGGCGAATTGGACGGCAGCCTGGCGCCGCTCCAGGGGGAAGGGGCTCACCTTGGCACTATCCAGAGTCTCGCCTTTTCGCCCGATGGCGCCCTGCTGATCTCGACGGCGTATGGTGCGAACGGTGCTGCGGACGGCAACGCCCGGGTCTGGCAGGTGGCCGAGCGGCGGTTAGAGCGAGTGCTCCAAGCAGAAGACGCGACGCTGCTTGTCGCCATAATCACGTCTGAGGGGATCGCTATCGCAGGGGGTGAGGGCGGGATGCTGTACACATGGGATGTGGCCAGTGGGCAGCTCGAGGCGCCCTTTGAGGGCGTCGGCGAGGTTGTACTCGACCTAGCGGTAACGGCGGATGGAACCACGCTGGCGGTCGCTGCAACCAACGGCACGGTGCAGCTCTGGCGGGTTGCGGGCCGCAAGTTGGTGAGTACTCTGAGCAGTCAGGGGGCATCTGCGTGGAGCGTGGCGTTCAGCACAGGAGCTCCGTACCTAGCGGCCGGCTTCAACAACGGACAGATCCGTGTGTGGGACACACAGCGCGGCGAGGAAGTGAGTCGGATCAGCGCCCACCAGGCCCGGCTTTGGGCGGTGGCGCTGAGTGGTGATGGGCGTGTGCTCCTTTCTGGCGGCGCCGACCAGTATGCTCGGGCCTGGCAGATCCGCTCACCCGTCGCGCTGGCGGACTGGCTGAGGGCTAACCGCTACGTCGAGACGTTGCCCTGCGATGTGGGCCAGCGCTATCAGCCGCTCCAGATTCCCTGTACAAGCGAACCATAACTGTCCGATCGTTTAGGCTTTCAAGTCTAAACATTCAGGTGTTTCTTTGTTTCTGCTTTGGGGGTTGTGCTAGTTACAATCCGGTTATAGACGCCGTGCAGGCGGGTTGACGCAGGCCCTCCGGTGTGGTATGGCTGGTCGTGCAAACGGTCGCCACCCACACACGGAGGACGCCCTATGATAGCGGATTTCGAGACGTTCGTCACTTGAATGTACGTGGTCGTTGATAACATCTGGCAGCAGCTTGCGCCGCGGTATCGGCGGGCGGGGCCGGACCCGACCAGTTGTAGCGATAGTGAACTGATCACGATTGCATTGGTGAGTGAATGCCGGGGCTGGGACCGTGAAACGCATCTGGTCGCGGAATGGCAGCCCTACCGGCCTGTTAGGAGCGAAGATGTAATGTACAACGCTAACTGTATCCGTGTAGAAACAGGCTTCTTTTGCCAGCCAACAAAGCTCAAGTCAGGGGTTGAAGCGATTCTCCGACAGGTTTCAGCCAGAAACTATCCCTGCTGACACCCCTTCCGGGCTCTCATGCAACTGCTCCACGGCCAACTCGTCCGAGTTTGATCATACTGAGCCGAGCGTTCTCGGACGAGTTGCTCCAAAAGCCAGATTCGAGGCGCCGACTTTGTGAAATAGTTCGATAGCGTTGTACATCGCACGCTCGCTCCTAACAGGCCTAGCTGTGAAGCCTGGTGGAAGCAGTTCCGCAGCGGGGGCAGGTGGCGTTCGGGGAAAGGACCAAAGCGGTGAGCAGAAGGCCGGCAGGGGCCCGCTCCACCTTACTGGGGTACGTAACGGTCAGGTAGGATATCCGGTTTCGGATTGCGATGAACCACCATTTTGACGCCAGGGTAGGGACCAGGCAGCTCGCTCGGACGCAGCCAGAGCCGGCGCCAAATGCGTCCGTGCCCAAGCTGCCGACGTGCCGCGCTCAGTCCCCGCGTAAACAAGCTCACGAGGCCTCGCCCAGCCGGTACGGGCAGCGTGGGCGGAACTCGCATGCGGTCAGGCGTGGTTTCCAGCCGCTCGGCGTCCGCTTCTCGCGTCCCACAGCCCAAGACCCACAACGTCGCCACGGCCAGCACCAGCCAATGCCGTGCGACCCGTTCCGGCTCCGTGCGCCGCGTTTTCTGCCACTGCCAACCCATACTTTTCAGCGCCCTGAAGCCCAATTCAATCCACATCCGCAGCCCGTACCAGCGGTGCTGAACCTCCCGCGGACTCAGGTCAGTCAGCAGCACCCAGCGTTCCTTGTGCCCCACACCCCAGATGATGATCAGCGTCCCGTTCTGCCGGGCCTCCTCGCCGAAGACATCCGCCTCCCCAACCCAGCCACGCCCCTGCACTGGCACCAGATGGGCTGGCGTCACGGTCTTCTTGCGACCGACAGGGCGCACGGCGATGCCGTCGTTCAGCCGCAGGAGCGGGTGGAGGTGACGCTGGCGCAGGTGACGCCACAGGTCGGGGCTCCACAAGCCACGGTCGACCAGGACGAGCGTGCGCCACTCGCGCGGGACGGCAGGGGCGAGATGGTCGATAAGGGTCAGGATATGCGGCATCCAGGCGCCTTTCTCCTGGGCAGGGACGATGTGCCAGGCGACCGGAATAGCGCAGCCGCGGGAGAGCACACTGATGACAAGGGCAACGACGCGGTCCTGATGGGAGACCGCGTCGATGGCAAACGGCAGGGTCGTACTGCCCTGCCACCAGGTGATGACCCAGTGCAGCAGGGCCGGAAAGCACTGGGCAAGCTCGACCTGCGCATCGCAGGGGCGCGCCTTGTCACGACCATCCTTCAGCCACTCACGCAGCCGCTGCCGTGCGGCGTCTCGTTTGAGGAACACGACGAGCTCGACCAGGATGGCGGTCAAACAGGCGCTTTTGGCCAGC
>JAYUYB010000651.1:0-3152 GCA_043752655.1 Chloroflexota bacterium | reverse complement strand
CTTCAGCGCTTCCTGTATCCAGCGACATGAAATGCTTGTTGAGCGCTTCCTAACGCCAAATAACGCGACTGTCAACCCCGGGAAATCCTGGAGAGCCGCCTTGCAACTGCATTTGAGCGCAATAATGCGAGAAAGTTACACCACGCGCTCGCGCAGCTTCCATCCTGGCCCATTTCACAGCACCTTCAGCACACGGCGCAGGAGTTACTCGACCTGAAGCGCAGCATCTACCGGGCGCAGGCAGAAGGTGTTCCTGCACCGATGATTGAGCGGTATCTCCAAAACATGAGTCAGGCGGCGGAAACGGTATGGCAGTTTGCAAGCAAAGTGGACGCGGTGGGACTCCAGCAGGTGTCCTACGACCTTGTTGCCCCTCGGCTCCAGCAGGAGGAGCTAAAGCTTCAGCAGCTGCGGCAGGCGCTCAAGGACTCCCACGAAGGCATTGCGCTCCTCATTCTCTCGGGGGCCAGGAGTGATGTGCTGCAAGAGGTTGAAGACGATCTGCGTGCGCTCACGCAGGCCATTAAAAGTCTTGAGCTTGTACAATCACACCAGCGCAGTGCGTGATTGCGTACAGTCGCCCAGCTGCTCCCATAGCAGGGCCATCGTATGCGCTATCGCCTCGACCTTTTTCCCCGACGGTGGTTCAGCTTCGCACAACTCCACGCCCCGCTGGCTGGTCGCCGCGACCCCTCATACCCTGTGCTCTGGCTTGACATACGTATCATTCGTGTGCTGAATTCTTTGGCTCAGGCGCACTGCGTGCGCTGCTGCTACGTCGCCCCTTCAAGGAGATCGCTATGTCCACCTCCATCACCACAAAGACCTACTACCTTCTCGGCGCCGACAGCCAGTTCTACGCAAGTGCAACGCCGGGCACGATGGGCGGCAACCGCAAGGAGAAGCTGTACGGCCGGCTTGATTGCAAGTCAGCCAATGACGCCCTCCCCCGAGGCTACGCCGCCATCCGCGTCTTCTTCGCCGACGAGGCGACGGCGATTGCTGCGGGCTACCGGCCCTGCGGCAAGTGTATGCAAGCGCAGTACAAGGTGTGGAAGGCTGGCGGTGCTCCCGGCACGCCTGGCTATCCGTGGCTCGCGACGCCGAAGGCTGCGTAGCACGCTGCAAGCGGTGCGATGCGCGCTCGACACGCGCCAATTTCCTCCAGCAGCTCTGTGCGCCCCTTGTGGAAGCCTGCACCCCAGGAACTATCGTATGCCCCGTCGCAGCTACCATCGCAGATCCGCAGACGAGGGAGGGACCGGGATCGCCCTGCTCGTCCTCTTCGGCATCACCGGCATCTCCCGCTGGGCAGAAACCCTCCCGCGTCCCTGGCAGATCACTGCCGGGGTCCTGACCTGCTCCGCCATCCTGCTTCTCGCCTGGTCGCTCACCAGACTGGCCGGCAGGCTTCGTCGGCGACGGCGACTCCGCGCTGAACTCATCGCACTCACTCCGACTCAGTTTGAGGCGCGTGTCGAGCTGCTGCTCGCTGATCTTGGCTGGGTACAGCTCCAGCGGCGGGGCGGTAGTGGCGACCGTGGGGTAGATCTGGTGGGCCAGTTTGAAGGCCAGCGGTACGTCATCCAGTGCAAGCGGTATACGAAGAACGTGCCGCCGGCGATGGTGCGCGACCTCGTGGGTGCGCTGCATATTCAGCGGGCTGATCGCGCCTTGCTGGTGACAACCAGCGGGTTCACCCGACAAGGCCACGCGGAGGTGCGCGGCCAGCCGGTCGAGCTGTGGGATGGAATTATCCTGGAGACGCAGATCGCGCGGGCCGTCGAGCTGCGCGCCGATCCTGTGCGGACACGGGCAGCGCGCCGACGACGGGATGCGATCCTCTACGCGGGTTTCCTTGTCAACAGCATCCTGGTGGCATGGGCCTTTGCCGTTGCGGGGCCTCCGCTCCGCATAACCCCGGTCGCCGCAGTGCGCGCGGCCCGCCCACTTACGGACGTTGTTTCGACCGCAGCGCCAACCACAGCGCCAACCGCAGCACCAACCACAGCGTCAACCGCAGCACCGACAGTACGCGAGCCGACGGCGCCGACGGCCGTGGTCTTCAACGGGGGGAATCTGCGAGCCGCCCCGGACCTTCAGGCGGCTGTGCTCGGTCAGGTAAACGCCGGTGAGCGCGTCGATGTATTCGGCCGCTCGCCGGACGGCCTGTGGCTGCGCATCAGTAACGCCCGAGTCCAGACTGGCTGGGTACACCAGACGCTCCTGACGCTGGAGCCGGGCATCGCGCAGGGGCTGCCCGTCGTTGCGCCATAGCGGTAGCAGCGGCGACAGCGCGCGCTGTGCGGCGCAATGCTCTGACACCGGCGCAGCGCCTGGAGCTGCTGCGTAACCGCTGTTGCGCCACCGTCGATCTGCCAGGCGGCGACTGGTGGCCGTATGACGATTTCGCCAGCGAGCTGCGCGATTTGTGGGTACGCTCATGTCGCCACACGGTTCCGGCGTGATAGGGCGACAGCGACTGGCGCGTGCCCAGCCGTCCCTTCCCTCGTCATCTTTTTAAAATAAAGTCAGCATGCTTACAAACTAGCAAGTAGACTTGAAATTATGCTCATAGAACGATGCCTGCTACCACCCGTAGCGGCGCAGCAGGTCGTCGCGCCAGGCGTGGAGCGCCTGCGGGGCGGCCTGCTTGATCACCGCGAGCAGGCTTTCGGCAGGGATAGCAACAAACCGCTCCTTCGGTGCCAGCTGCGCCCAGATTTCGCTCACGCTGCGGCCGTAGGTGCGCAACGCCGGCGATGTGATGCTCTGCGCGAAGCCGGTGTTGGCCGCCGGTGCGATGTGGACCACACGTACGACCTCGGCCTCCAGCTCCTCCAGGCGCTCCATCTCCTGCGCCAGCAGCGTCAGGCGCATCAGCTGATAGAAGGGCTCGCTGAAAAAAACCTCGTAGGCTGGGAGGTCTGGTTGCTGCTCGCGCCACTGCCGGAATAGCTTGTCATACGTGCGTAGGCGTGTAGGATTGAGTGCCTCGGGCGGAAGCAGTCTCGCGCCATACTGCTCGGTATATTTCCATTCGCCCAGCACCAGCTCAGTGCGGCCGTCGTAGCGTCGGAAGCGGAACGCGAAGTCGGCACTGGTAGCATTCGCACCGCGCGTCCCCCACCTCCGCTCGCCAAGATAGTTCT
>JAYUYB010000650.1:0-3155 GCA_043752655.1 Chloroflexota bacterium | reverse complement strand
CGCCCAGCGTGGGCGGCGAGAGGGTCGCCCCGATCCCGGCTGCTGCAAGCACCCCGCCGGCCGTCTCGCGGTCGTAGCCGCCCTTCTTCAACATGGGCCACGCCAGCGAGCCGAGCGTCACCGTAGTGGCCACGCCGGAGCCAGAGACCGTGCCGAGCAGAAAGCCCGCCGCTGTGACGGTGCGCCCAGGGCCGGCGCCGCTTTTGGAGCGCCCAAAGGCCGCAAACGACCAGTCGAGGAAGAACTGCCCTGCGCCGCTATACTCAAGCACCGCGCCGTAGATCGTAAAAAGCACAATGAAGGTCGCGGCCACGTCGAGCGGCACGCCGAAAATGCCCTCCAGCGTCAGATAGTTCTTGCCGATAATACGCTCGAAGCCGTAGCCCCGGTGGTCGAACGGCTCCGGCATATACGGCCCGAGCAGGGCGTAGAGCAGAAAGAGCACCGTCGTGATCGGCAGCGCCCAGCCTGTGGTGCGCCTGGTGGCCTCCATCGTGAGCAGGATCAGCACACCGCCGAGCATCACCTCGGTGAGCGTTGGGTTCACCGAGCGCTGGAGCGCCGCGCGATAATTCAGCAGCAGGAAGACCAGCGAGGTGAGCGCGAACGCGATCAGCACAAGGTCGTACCACATCACGCGCTTGCGGTCGGCCTTGAACATCGGGTAGTAGATGAACGAGAGTGTGAGGACGATCAAGAGGAAGCTGGCACGGTAGACCTGAGTCGTGATGCTGTACTGGGTCCAGTAGAGCGCGTAGACCGAGAGGCCCACCGCGAGGCCCCCGGCGAGCCAACGCCAGAGGCCCACCAGCTGTCGCGTGGCCGACTCAGACTCGAACTCCTCGATGATCTGGGCGAGCTTCGCGTCGCTGATCGGCTCGTCGCCGTCCTGGGGCGCAGCGGACGCCGTTGTCGCGCGGGGTGTGGACATATGTTTCTCCAACGGGGAGACAGGGAGACAAGGAGCATCGCTCGCTGCGCTCGCTGGGGAGACAAGGAGACAAGGAGCGCCTGATGGCACGCACAGGCTGTCTCCCTGTCTCCCTGTCTCCCTGTCTCCCTGTCTCCTACGGCTGCCAGACGCCCTTCTCAGTGTAGAAGCGCACCGCGCCGGGGTGGAAGGGGATCGACGAGCCGACGGCGGAGCTCTCCAGGGCGAGATTCTTGGCCTCGGGATGGACCTCCTGCACTTCGGCAAGATTGTCGAAGAGCGTGGTAAGAATCGTGTAGACTTGCTCCTCCGGCATGTTTGCGTTGACGAAGAGCACATTGCCGATGCCGATGCCGGGCACGGCCTCGTCGAAGCCCGCGTAGGTGCCGGCAGGCAGGTCGAAGGCGCGGTAGACCGGGCCGTACTTCGCGACGATCGCATCGACGTACTGGGATGTGGGCACAAACTTCACTACGAGGTTCGGCGTGGAGACGAGGTCGGTCACGGCGGCTGTGGGCAGGCCGCCGATCCAGAAGAAGGCGTCGATCTTCTGGTCCTTCATGGCAGCCACAGACTCCGCGACGCTCAGGTTGTCGCGGGTGATGTCGCTCTGGGGGTTGAGGCCGGCAGCCTCCAGCACGCGGTCGGCGGCGCCCTCGGTAGAGCTACCGGCCGAGCCGACGGAGATGCGCTTGCCCTTCATGTCCTCGACGCTGGCGATGCCGGAGGCGTCGGAGGCCACGACATGCACAAAGCTGGTGTAGAGCACGGCGATCGTGCAGGCGGGGATGGCGCCGGTGTCGGCGTAGGCGCCCGTGCCCTGAACAGCGTCGTAGGCCGAGTCGACGGTAGACATGCCGATGTCGGCCTCGCCGCCGTTGATCAGCTTCATGTTGTCGACCGAGCCGCCGGTCTCCTCGGCGGTGGCCTCGGCGTTGGGCATCTTCTCGGTGAGAATGCGGGCGAGGCCGCCGCCGTATGGGAAGAAGACGCCGCCGGTGCCGCCGGTGCCGATCACCATGCGCAGCTTGTCGGTGGGCATCGCGGCGCTGGCCGCCTCGGCAGTGCAGGCGCCCTGGTCGGCCCCTCCAGCGGCGGCGGGCGCAGCAGGCGTAGTGGTGGCCGCAGGTGCGGCGGGCGCGGCTGTGGCTGCCGCAGGCGCGGCGGGGGCATCTGTGGGCGCGGCGGGCTGGGTTGCCGAGGGTGCGGCGCCGCACGCGCTGATCAGCGCGACGACCAGGGCCAGGAGCAGGACACGGAGCTTCGAAACCACGTCGTTTCTCCTTATAGGCTGGCGGACTCATAGGTACAAGGAATTGTACCTATAATAGTTCTTGCACGTCAAGCGAGGGAGAGGCATAAATGACAATCATCGACGGCTTCGCGGCCTCACGCGTCACAGTCAACGGCACGGCGCTCAACGTCGCCCGTGGCGGCAGCGGCCCGCCTCTGCTGCTCATCCACGGCTATCCGCAGACCCACGCCATGTGGCACAAGCTCGCCCCCCAGCTCGCCGCCGACTTTACGGTGGTGGCCCCCGACCTGCGCGGCTATGGCGATAGCGCCTGCCCGCCCTCGGACGCGGAGCATTACGCCTACAGCAAGCGCGTCATGGCCCAGGATATGGCCGAGCTGATGGTGGCCCTCGGCTTCGCGCAGTTCGCTGTGGCTGGCCACGACAGGGGCGCCCGTGTGACGCACCGGCTCTGCCTCGACTACCCCGAGCGCGTGACGCGCGCCGCCGTGCTCGACATCGCCCCCACCTACACCATGTTCGCCACAGCCGACAAGGCCTTTGGCGACGCCTACTACCACTGGTTTTTTCTCAGCCAGCCGTACGACCTGCCCGAGCGCCTGATCGGCGCAGACCCGGCCTACTATCTCTGGGCGAAGCTGCGCAAGTGGGGCCGCGACGAGTCGGCCTTCACGCCCGCTGCTCTGGCCGAGTACCAGCGCTGCTTTGCGCGCCCGGAGTGCATTCACGCCACCTGCGAGGACTACCGCGCCGCCGCGACGATCGACCTCGCCCACGACGAGGCCGACCTTGGGCGCAGGATCAGCTGCCCGCTGCTGGCGCTCTGGGGCGAGAAGGGCTTCATCGCGCAGAAGTACGACGTGCTGGGGGTCTGGCGCGAGCGCGCCGAGGATGTACGTGGGCGAGCACTCCCCAGCGGCCACTTTCTGCCGGAGGAGGCGCCGGAGGAGACGTATGCGGAGCTGCGGG
>JAYUYB010000649.1:0-3157 GCA_043752655.1 Chloroflexota bacterium | reverse complement strand
CCGTCTTCTTAGGCATCTTCATCGAGGCGCTGCCCTTCCTGATGGCCGGCGTGCTCGTTTCCTCGGCCATCCACCTGTTTGTGAGCGCCGACCAGGTGCAGCAGCTCTCGCCCCGCAACCCGTTCCTCGCCGCGCTCGGTGGCTCGCTGCTTGGCTTGGCCTTCCCGGTCTGCGAGTGTGGCGCCATCCCCGCCACGCGCCGGCTGCTCAGCAAGGGCGCCGCGCTGCCCGCCGGGATTGCCTTCGCCCTCGCTGCCCCCGTTATCAACCCGGTGGTGCTGATCGCTACCTTTGTGGCCTTCGGCAGCTGGCAGATGGTGGCCTGGCGCGCTGGCCTGACTATCGTGATCGCCGTGACGGTCGCTGTCGTGATCGGCGCCACCTCGCGCCGCACGCTCGTCCTCGCCCCCGGTGTCGATCAGGTGGACGACCACGACCACAGCCATCACGACCATGCCCACGGTGTCCAGCCCGGCGAGGGCCCGCTGCGCATGGCGCAACGCATCCTGGAGCACGCCAACGGCGAGTTCTTCGAGATGACGCGCTACCTGATCATCGGCGCCATGCTCGCCGCCGCGCTCCAGACCGTGGTGCCGCAGCAGGCGCTGCTGGCCCTCGGCGATGGGCCGCTGCTCTCGGTGCTGGTGATGATCGGCCTGGCCGTGGTGCTCTCGATCTGCTCGACGGTCGACTCGTTCATCGCGCTGTCGTTCGTCAACAGCTTCACCCCCGGCGCCATTCTGGCCTTCCTGGTCTTCGGCCCGATGATCGATATCAAGAGCGCCCTGATGCTCACCAGCACCTTCAGCCGACGCACTGTAGCCCTGATCATCCTGCTCTGTTTCCAGCTTGCGTTGCTGGCCGGCCTGGCCGTGAATCTCCTGGTGGGGTAGCAGGGGGTCCAGCGCCCTTCTGCGAAATGCTCCAGGAGCAGCGCACAGCCATGCTGCCGTGTACGTTCGAGCTGTAAGCCCTCATTAATCTTCTTTCATTGTGACGCCCCCCCGCGCCTGCTACTATCTACGTACGGGCCATTGTCGCCCTCTACCTCGTACGTTCCCAGGGCGGGCATGCGTTTCCGCACCAGCATTCAACAGAAAATCCTGCTCCTGCTGCTCAGCCTCGCTCTGCCGCCGCTCATCCTGGTGGGCTGGCTCGGCCTCGCTGGCCTCGCCCGCGCCCGCGAGACGGTGATCGCCGAGGGTACGAGCGCCCTGCGCGCCCAGAAGGAGGCCGAGCTCGCCCAGCGCGCCGCCGACAAAGCCCAGCTCTACGATCTCGCCCTCGCCGCCGTGCAGCAGCAGGTGGAGAGCGCGGCCAGCTACGCCGCCGTGCTCTACGACCAGGCCGAGCGCCCGCCCAGCGCTGCCCGCATTTGGGTTGCGCCCGCGCCCAGCCCCGCGCTGCTCGACGCCAATGTGGGCGAGGTCGCCTATGTGCGCCAGCTCATCCCCGTGCTGCGCGCCGCCGTCGATGCCAACCCCCTGGTTAATATTGGCTACGTGGCACTCGAGCGCGGCGGTGTTGTCGCCTTCGACGACGACGCCGTGATCGACGCCCTGCTCAAGATCCAGCCCTTCGACCCGCGCACCCGCCCCTGGTACACCGCCGCCCGCGAGCAGCGCGTCACCGTCTGGATCGATACCTACGTCGACGCCAACACCGGTCTGCTCGCCACCACATGTGCCACGCCGCTCTACGATAGCCAGGGCAGCTTCATTGGCGTGGTCGCTTTCGACCTGCTGCTCAAGACGATCCAGGAGGATCTGCTCACGGTCGATATTGGCGGCGAGGGCTACGCGCTGCTGCTGAACGAGGCCGGCTCCGTGATTGTGCGCCCCGATATGGACGCCCAAGACACGCGCTGGGATCAGCCCTTTGCCACCGAGAACCTGCGCGACTCGCCCAATGCCGCCTTGCGCCGCGTGGCCGACGCGATGATCGACAGCGGCGCTGGGATCGCACGCATCGAGCCCGAGCAGGCCGACCAGCTCGACTCAAGCCTGGTCCCCGTGCAGCAAGAGGCCTCTTACATTGCCTACGCCCCCATCACCACGGCGGGCTGGAGCGTGGCCCTCGTAATCCCCGCCGACGCCGTTGCGAAGCCCGCTATCGACACTGGCCGCCGCATCGGCATGAGCCAGGATAGCCTGCGCAACCAGCTGATCGGCCTGCTGCTCTTCATCGGCATCGCCATCGCCGTGCTCGGCTTCCTGCTCTCGCTCTCATTCTCCCGGCGCATCCGCAGCGTGCAGGCCGGCGTGCAGGCCGTGGCTGCTGGCAAGCTCGACCAGCGCATCCCAGCTGCGGGCGGCGACGAGATCGGCCAGCTGGTGGACGCCTTCAACGGCATGAGCGACTCGCTTCAGGAGAAGCTGGCCGAGCTGGAGGCAAACGCCGAGCAGCTCGCCACGCTCAACGCCGTCTCCAACGCGCTCAAGGGCATCCTCGACCTAGAGCAGCTGCTAGAGCGCATCCCGCTGGTGATCTGCGAGCGCTTCGGCTTCGACCGCGCCGCCGTCTATCTTGTGCATGGCCAGGAGCTGCGCGTGGTGTCGGCCGCCTTCGGCCCCGGCGATCATGGCACGGCTCAGGCGCGCCACTTCCTGGATGTCGCCAACAGCCACCCGCTGCGCATCGATGGCCGCTCCGTGGAGGCCGATGTGATCCGCAGCGGCAAGGCGATTATCGTCGATAACCCCTGGGAGCACCCGTATGTGGAGCCGCGCAAGCAGGCCGCCTCGGCCAGCCGCTCCTATGTGCAGGTGCCGATCTTTGGGCGCGAGGGCCTGGTGATCGGCCTGCTCTCGGCCGACTGCAACCTTACCCAGCGCCCCATCATCGCCCACGACGCTAGCCGCCTGCTGATGTTCGCCGGTATGGTGGGCCTGACGATCCAAAACGTGCAGCTTTTTAGCGACCTGGAGCGGCAGGTGGCGCGGCGCACCCAGGAGCTGAGCGTGGCCCTGGATCGCGCCCAGCTCGCCGACCGCCGCAAGACCGACTTTCTCGCCAGCATCTCCCACGAGCTGCGCACCCCGCTCAACTCCATCATCGGCTTCAGCACCGTGCTGCTCGACGACCTCGACGGGCCGCTCACGCCGCCCCAGCGCGAGGATGTGCAGAGCATCAACCGTAACAGCCGCTTCCTGCTGCA
>JAYUYB010000648.1:0-3160 GCA_043752655.1 Chloroflexota bacterium | reverse complement strand
GACCTCGCTTGAGGGGCCGCTGCTGCCCAACGAGCCCACCCGTGATGACCTGAACCCCTCGGTGCCCGAGGACCACGCCCTGGTGGATGAGATCTGGGCCACGCTGCGCGAGCGGGTCGAAGCGATCTTCGCCGCAATGACCCTCGACGACCTCTGCCAGCGCAAACGCCAGCGCTCCGGCGGCGTGATGTACTATATTTAGATGATCAGCCCCTGGCCCTCCAGCCAGAAGCGCAGCCACGACATAGCCCCGAGCATCAGCAGCGTCGGGATGAGCGCCACAGTGGCGGGGCGCGCAAGCTGGCTTAGGCGTGTCACCTGGCCCTCGTAGCCCATCACCAGCGCGGTGAGCAGCAGGCTCACCAGGTAGAGCACCCCCGAGATGCCGAGGAAGGCCAGGAAGGCCAGCGGCCAGAACGTAAAGCTCAGGTTGCCGTAGATAGCACCAAGCGCCAGCAGATTGATGCCCATGATCCCCAGCAGTTCCCACCAGCTGCGCAGAATGGGCTGGTTGTCGTCCACATCTTTGCGCAAGGTTTTTACCAGCACCAGGTGTAGCAGCACGCCGATCGCGATGCCCATGCCCATGCCGGTGAGCGTGCGCAGGAAGTTGTCTGGTGTGTAGAGCGGCTGGCGCCCGATGTCCACAAACAGCGAGTTGAAGCCGTCTACGCCCATAATGGCGATGAAGAGCAGCAGCGTGATCGTGATCGGCCAGGGCGGCAGCCCGCCCGCGCGCCCGCGCCCGATCGCGTAGATGTAGATCATGGTGAGCATGAAGCTCAGGTAGAGCCCGCTGTTGCGCGCGCAGAGCGGGAACTGCAGGTCGCCCAGGAAGATGTTGTGCTGCTGCGCACATACGCCGTGGACCACGGCATACATCTTCCACTCAAGTGGCTGGCCGGGCCAGAAGAGCAGGGCTGCTAGTAGCACCCCGAAGATGGCGGCAAAAAACCAGCGCCAGGGCCGCTCGCGGGCGGTGCGGGCCTCGGGCTGCTCCTGGCGGGCGGCCTCGGCGCGGCGCTCGGCCACCTGCTGCTGCGCCAGGCGGATCACCTCGTCGGTGGTTGGGTCGCTCATGGGATTGCCTTGAGGCGCTCGCCCAGCACGCTGGGTGTGAGCGCGCCGATCTGGGCGGCGCTGATGGTGCCGTCGCGGTTGATAAAGTAGGTCGTGGGCAGGCTCGTTACGCCGTAGCGGTCGCCGATGGCGCCGTCGATGTTCGCGATCAGCGGGAAGGTCACGCTCACCTTGGGGGCGAAGCGGGCGATGGCATCGGGCAGCTCGTTACGGTTCACAGCGAGCACGGCCAGGTCGCTGCCCTCAGCGGTATAGGCACGCTCGAGCTCGGGCATCTCCTCCACGCAGGGCAGGCACCAGGTGGCCCAAAAGTTCAGCAGCACGGGGCGGCCCTTCAGGTCGCTGAGCTTTTGGGTGCTACCGTCTGGCATGGTGAAGCTGAAGTCCGGGGCGAGATCGCCGGGGGCCAGCTTGCCGGAGCCCCTGTCGAGCAGGCGGCTCTCGGCGGCGATCACGGCGCTGCCAGGGTTCACGGTGAGCGGCGCTGGCGCGGGCTGCCCGCCGCAGGCGGCGAGGGCGAGGGCGAGCGCAAGTAGCACAAGCAGGCGCAGAGATCTCATGGCAGCATTATACCAAGCCTGCCAGGGCGGATGCAAAATCAGGGGCCGAAGACTGGATCACGAACGGCGCGAACGCGAACCTGTATGCGGATGGCCGCTTTCGCGGTGGTTCGCACCTGTTCGCGGCTTCGCGGTCCAAAGGGCTCGGGCGCACGCAGCCGCTGTGCTATGGTGTAGAATAGCTCTAGCCAGGAGCGACCAGGAACAAGATCTGGAGGCAATATGAGCGAGATGCTGACAAGCGACTTTGCGCGGCGGCTGCTGCCCGCCCGGCCCGCCGACGCCCACAAAGGCAGCTTTGGCAAGGTGCTGGTGATCGCCGGCTCCCTACACTACCCCGGCGCGGCCGCCCTTGCCTGCGGCGGCGCCGCCCGTGTGGGCGCTGGCCTCGTTACGCTCGGCGCCAGCCGCAGCGTGCTCGGCGTCGCCGGGCGCATGCCAGAGGTTACGCTGCTCCCGCTTGCCGAGGGCGACTGGGGCGCGGTTGGCCCGAACGCCCTGGAGGAGCTCGGCAAGCAGCTCGATGGCTACGCCGCCCTGCTGATCGGCCCTGGCCTTGGCACCGGCGACGCCACCAAGGAGTTTGTGCAGGGCGTCTTCGGCCTCGACAAGCCACGCGCCCGCGCCCGCGTCGGCTTCTTCGCCGCCCCGAGTGCCGCCCCAGCCCACGACGAGCCCAAGCTGCTCGCACTGCTGTCCACGGTGCTCGACGCCGACGCCCTCAACATCCTCGCCGCCATCGACGACTGGCACGAGCGCCTGCCGAAGGGTCACTTTGTGCTCACGCCCCACCCTGGCGAGATGCGCCGCCTGCTCAAGGTCGATGAGATGCCCGGCGATGCGGCCAGCGCCGCCAGCACAGCGGCCACCAGTTGGGGCCAGGTGGTTGTGCTCAAGGGCGCCACCACCGTCGTCGCCTCGCCAGATGGCCGCACCCTGGTACACGATGGCGCCAACCCCGCTCTCGCCACCGCCGGCACGGGCGATGTGCTTGCGGGCGTCATCGCTGGCTTGCTTGCCCAGGGCCTCGCCCCCGCCGACGCCGCCGCGCTCGGCGTCTACCTGCACGCCGCCGCCGGCGCCCGCGTGCGCGACGAGCTCGGCGACGCCGGTACGCTCGCCAGCGATCTGCTGATCGAGCTGCCACGGGCGATCAAAGCGCTCAAAGCATGATCGGGATTGTGTCGGGGCGCCCCTCGTGGGCGCCCTCCGAAGGCCCCTCGTGGGCGCCCTCCGAAGGTAGTGCGAACGGAGTGAGCCATGCGCGCTGTAGATCTGATCGCTAAGAAGCGCGATGGCCACGCCCTCTCTCGCGACGAGATCGGCTGGCTTATCGCCGCCTACGCCGCCGACGAGCTCCCCGACTACCAGATGAGCGCCTGGGCTATGGCGGTCGTGCTGCGCGGCATGGACGACCGCGAGACCGCCGATCTGACGCTCGCCATGGCCCGCAGCGGCGATATGCTCGATCTGCACGACATCGCGCCGATCACGGTCGATAAGCACTCCACCGGGGGCGT
>JAYUYB010000647.1:0-3161 GCA_043752655.1 Chloroflexota bacterium | reverse complement strand
GCGTACAGCGCCTCGCGGCTCACCCAGATGATCGGCGGCGCCTCGGCCTCGCCATACGCGATCAGGTGGCCGCCCTGGAGCGCAACACTGGCATAGCTCGCGCCGCGTTGCAGCCGCGCCTGCGGCAGCCCACCCTGGCCTGCCACAAACTCCACCTGCCCGCCAAGCCCCAACCGCTCGTTGAGCGCCACAAGATCCACAGGGAGCGCCTTTCGTCTGTTAGACGGTAGACGGTGCCCCGTCCACCGTCCACCGTCCACCGTCCACCGTCCACCGTCCACCGTCTGAGCTCTACTGCGCCAGGCGCTCGCGCACGGCGGCGATGATCGTCTCGTTGGCGGGGAAGCCGCCGTCGCGGTACATGGAGTGGATCATGTCGCCATTCACCACCACGTCGAAGGCACCATCCTGCCAGGGGATGATCTCAATCGCGGCGAGATCGTAGAGGAAGGTCTTCATCAGGGCGCTCACGAGATCGAGCGTGTAGGGCTCGTAGCCGCACGAGGCGCAGTAGACGATCGTCACCTTCACGGGCTTGTGCTCTGCCAGTGTCTCCATGCTGCCTCGCTACTTGCTAAGGCCAGCGGCCACAAGCTCGCGCAGCTCGCGTACCACCTCCGCGTCGGCCTCGGCGCGGTGCTGGGCGCGGAAGCTGCCGTAAAACTGCATCACGCGGTTGCGGGCGGCCTCGGGCAGCTGCCCAGGCGACGTGCCCGGCACAACGCCCGCCAGCTCGGGGGCCGTGGCGTACAGCTCGGCCATAGCCTCGCTCTGCATGGCGGTGATGGAGGCCGGGCGCTCGATCCAGTGGCCAATGGGGCGGAAATCCTCGTCGAAGAAGGCGAAGACTGGGATAGAGCGGTGCTGGCCGTCCTTGAGATATTGGTCGATCAGGTCGAGGTTCTCGTCGCGGAGGAAGACGCGCAGATTGAGCTTGTCGCTCGCCTGGGCCAGCCCGCCAAGAATGGGCAGGTTCGCGATCGCATCGCCGCACCAGTCCTCGGAGATCGCCAGCACATGCACCGTCTGGGGCAGGTGCTTGAAGAACTGTAGATCGTCTGCCACCAGCTCCAGCGTGCGCTCGTTCTCCTCGAAGCGATCCAGGTTGCGGGTCATCTGCGCCTTGTAGCCATCGTAGGTCAGGCCCTGCTCGAAGCGCTCGTGTGTCACAGCCATACTGCTCTCGCTCCTCTTGCTCGTGATGCTCATTGGCAAAGCTGCCTTCTTTGATGATACCCCAGGTGGGTATGTTTGGCAAGTTTGACACCTAAGTAATGAGCTTCCGGGAAGGCTTCGCTCAGACCACGCAGATCTTGGTACACGCCCTTCCCAGAAGCTTCCTGTAGAATAGCTCCATGCGCATCCCCCTCGAGATCGCGGCTATTGTGGCCGACCTAGCGGCAATTGCGCCGCCCCGCGACGCAGTGAACATGTACGCCGCCGACGGCCCGCCCGGCAACGCGCTGCGCCGCCACAACCTTGCGCTCGCGCTTACGCTGGCGCTGGCACGCGGCCCCGACCTGCTGCTGGTGGGCGAGGCGCCGGGCTACAACGGGGCGCGGCGCACGGGCGTGCCCTTCACCAGCGAGCGCCTGCTGCTGGCGGGGCTCGGGCCGCTCGGCCAGTTCGGCGCGGCCCAAGGCTTTGCGCTGGCCACCGACGACGGGCGCCTGAGCGCCGAGCCCACGGCCACGATCGTGTACCGCGAGCTGAGCGCCCACGGCCTGTTCGCCATAGGCTGGAACGCCTACCCCTGCCACCCGCATCGCCCCGGCGCCGACCAGAGCAATCGGCCCCCGCGCGTGGGCGAGCTAGCACTGGGCCGTCCCTTCCTCGCCCGTGTGCGCGCCCTCTTCCCGACGCTCCCGGTGGCGGCCATGGGGAACGTCGCCGCAGCCTCGCTGACGGCCCTCGGCATCCCCCACACCAAGCTACGCCACCCGGCCCAAGGCGGCGCCACGCTGTTCGCAGATGGGCTGCGGGCGCTGGCGGTCGATGCGGGATTAATCCACGGATGACACAGTGCGGAAATCTGTGGCATCTGTGGACACTATGCTCGGTGAATCCAGGCCGTCTGGACCGCGAACGGCGCGAACGGATGCGAAGGGCGCGAATGCGCAACGCCGTAGGCCGGGTTCGCGGTGGTTCGCGGTCGTTCGCGACTTCGTGGTCCAAAGGGCTCGGGCGGTCGATGCCGGATTGATCCACAGATGCCACCGATTGCCGTACCATTAGGACAGCAATAGGCCGGAAATCGGTGGCATCTGTGGACAATATGCCCGGTGAATCCAGAGGCTGGGGTATAATCCAGCCAGCCAGCCCCGCGCCTGCGTGGAGTTTCTATGCCCCGCCCGCTGATCCTGCTGCTGCTCGCCGCGAGCCTCGCCGCCTGCGGCACGCCCGTTGGCCAGGCGCCCACAACCGACGCCATCCCCCTACCGCCCACAGCAACGGCCCCCGCCGCTTCCACCAGCGTAGCGGCCAGCCCAAGTGTGGCGGCCAGCCCCGCCGCGCCCACCGCCGCACGCACCGCCACCGCCACCCCCGACCCGCGCCTGCCCACGGTGCCGCCGCGCATCACCCCCGGCCCCACCGCCACGCCCTTCGCCCTGGAGGCGGGCTGGTGGGACGGCGCTGTCTGCTACGAGGTGTTTGTGCGCTCGTTCTACGACAGCGACGGCGATGGCAACGGCGACCTCAACGGCCTCATCCAGAAGCTCGACTACATCAATGACGGCGACCCCGCGAGCCGGGGCGACCTCGGCGCGAACTGCATCTGGCTCATGCCGATCACGTCGGCGGCCAGCTACCACGGCTACGACACCATCGACTACTACACCGTGGAGCCCGACTACGGCACCAACGACGATTTCAAGCGCCTGATCGCCGAGGCCGAGCAGCGCGGCATCAAGGTGATCATAGACCTGGTGATTAACCACACCGGCGCGGGCCACCCCTGGTTCCAGGCAGCCCTGCGCGACCCAGCTTCGCCCTACCGCGACTGGTTCCTCTGGTCGCAGATCAAGCCCGCCTACAAGGGCCCCTTCAACAACGAGGTCTGGCACCGGTCGCCCGTGGCCGACGAGTACTACTACGGCCTGTTCTGGAGCGAGATGCCCGACCTGAACTTCCGCAACCCGGCGGTGACGGCGGAGGTGCAG
>JAYUYB010000646.1:0-3166 GCA_043752655.1 Chloroflexota bacterium | reverse complement strand
CTCCTGTAATGGTGTAGTGCTTGCCCTGAAAGCTCGCCGGGCGCTGGGTCAGCATGCGGTCGACGATCTGCACCGCCTCCTCAAGCATCTCCATGCGCTCGCGCACCGGCGGGAACGCCTAGCCGTAGGCCGTGAACTCCGGCTCGTGCCAGGCCGCGCCCAGCCCGACGATGCTGCGGCCGTGGCTGATCACGTCGAGGGTGGCGCACAGCTTGGCGAGCAGGGCCGGGTTGCGGTAGGGGACGCCGACGACCAGCTGGCCCAGCCGGATGCGCGCGGTGGAGGCCGCGATCGCCCCGAGGACGGTGAAGCACTCCAGCACCGGCGTCTCCTGCTCGGGCCGCTCGGCGTCCTGGAACATGAGGTGATCCGCCATCCAGGCCGAGTCCAGGCCGGCCTGCTCGCAGGCCCGCACGACGGCGAGCATGGTGTCGAAGTGGTTGCCGTATACGCTGGGGTGGCAGGGCCAGATCTGGAAGCCGAGCAACATGTGGGGTCTCCTTATGCCGCCGGGGCGGCGCCGAGCTGCTGCATGATCTCCAGGCTATCCCAGTAGGCGATGTCGTCCACAATCTTACCATCGATGACCCGAAGCAGCGCGATCCCCGCGAAGCTCACCGGCTTCCCCGTCGCGGCCACGCCCATATGCTCGCCCCGGTGGATGCCTGAGAACCGCCAGTGGATCGCGACCTGGTCGCCCTCAGCGATCAGGTCGAGGATGGCCAGCTGGGCGTCGCCATAGGCGGCATGCATGGATGTCACGTATGCCTTTTGCCCCTGGATATCCATGCTCGGCGCGAGCAGCTCGTCGCAGATAGCGGTGTTCCCGTGGTTCCAGCGCTCGTCGAAGTAGCGCCGAACGAGCTCCTTGTTTGCTGCAGCTGACATGGAAGTATAGCCCTTTCGCCTGACGGCTTTCGCGTGAGCGTGGACGAGGTGCTGGGCGCGAAGTAGGGTTTCAGGGAGGGCGAAGCCCTCCCTGGCCCTCCCTTCCTTATGGCCGCGCCTCCAGGATCAGGTTGAATGGCGTCTCGGTGGCGCGGCGGAAGTGGCCGAAGCCGCCCTGCGTCACCACCTCGCGCAGCCGCTTCTCGCCGGCCTGCGCGCCCAGCCCCAGCCCGACCTCCTGGCTCAGCGAGGTCGGCAGGCAGATCATGGTCGAGGCTGCGTAGTAGATACGACTGACCGGGTTCAGGTTGCCGCTCAGGTCATCCTGTGCCATCGGCTCGACGAGCATCCATGCACCGTTGGCGTTTAGCGTCTTGCGGATGTGCGCCGATGCGCCCACCGGGTCGCCCATGTCGTGCAGGCAGTCGAAGGTCGTCACCAGGTCGTAGTTCGTGCCGGGGTACTCCTTGGCCAGGGCGACCTCAAAGGTCACGTTGGCGGTGCCCTCCTCCTTCGCGAGTGCGCGGGCCTTCTCGATGGAAGCGGGGTGGTAGTCGAAGCCGAAGAACTGGCTGTTCGGAAAGGCTTTGGCCATCGTCACCGTCGAGATCCCGTGGCCGCAGCCCACGTCGGCGACCTTGCCGCCGGCCTGGAGCTTGGGCACCACGCCCTCCAGATGTGGCAGCCAGCCGCCGACCAGGTTGGCGCGGTAGCCGGGGCCGAAGAACTTCGCCACACCGCAGAACAGACAGTTGCAGTGGTCGCCCCAGCCCATGCCCTTGCCGGTGCGGAAGGCCTCGGCCACGCGCGGCACGTCGGCGTACACCGACTCGAGCATATAGAAGGCGCCGGTCAGGTTGACCGGGCTGTCGGCGTTGGCGAAGACCATGGCCTGCTCGGGGGTAAGCTGGAAGGCGTTGGCCGCCGCGTCGTAGTCGATATAGCCCGAGGCGGCCTGGGCGGAGAGCCACTCGCGCACGTAGCGCTCGGCGGTGCCGGTGCGCTCGGCCAGCTGCGCTGAGGTGGACGGGCCGTGGGCCGCGAGGGCCTTGTAGAGCCCGAGCTGGTCGCCGATGATCACGCTGGCCCCGACAAAGGCCGCGCCGAGCTCCGTCACCATCTTGCCAAGGAGTGCGTTCAGGGCCGCTTCGTTGATCGCCATGTGCTCCTCCGATTGCTGTTGCCGCGACTGGTAGTGCTGCTAGTAAAGCAGCTACCCGGGCCTTTGGGTATCCATGCGATGCCGAGATTGTGATACGAATTGGGATACAGGGGTGATACAGCCGGCGCGCTGGCGCATGCTGAATGGCGGCGCCGCGCCGCTACTGCTTCGCAGTCGGCCGCAGCTCCTCGCGCCGCTCGCCCGCTAGCCACGCGCCCAGCCGCCGCAGCGCCCGGCCCAGCAGCGCCGCCAGCTGCGGCTTCGTCTCCCCCACCTGGCGCATGAGCTCCGCCTGATAGTAGAGTTCCGCCCGCCGTGCCTGCTCCGCCGCGTAGGTCTGATCGGGGTTCATCATGGTCGTTCTCCTTGGTCTGCTTCGGTTGCCGTTCGTCCTTGCCTGGCGCTAGTAAATACCAGCTTGGCCTGCGCAAACAGTTGACAACGTGCACACTTCGAGGGACAAATGGGTGACCAGGGGGGACAGCGGGGGGACAGCGGGGCGACAATGCGCTATACGGTGCCCATCTCAAGCTTGACTGCATCCCCAGCTGTGTGAGGGCACCACGTGGAGACGGTGACGCCATTCGGCACCCTGCTGCGCCGGCTGCGCAAGGCGCAGGATCTGAGCCAGGAGGCGCTGGCCCTGCGGGCGTTCTGCGCGCTGGACACGGTCAAGAAGATCGAGAGTGGCCGCCGCCGCCCCTCGCGCCAGCTCGCCGACCAGCTCGCCGATGTGCTCGGCCTGGAGGCGCCCGCCCGCACGCAGTTCCTCGCCGTCGCCCGACCCGCTGAGGCAGATGCGGACGAGACTGGTGCCGACGACCCGGGCGAGCGCGCCGTCGCACTGGCGGCCACCCATCGCCCGCTGCCGCGCCAGGTCACGCCCTTCATCGGCCGGGCCCGCGAGCTGGCCGCGCTGCTGGATGCGCTCGCCCAGCCCGACACCCGCCTAGTGACGATCGTCGCGCCGGGCGGCATGGGCAAGACCCGCCTGGCGCTTACCGCCGCCGAGCGGTTGCGCGATGCGGCGTCCTTTCCCAGCGGGGTTGCCTTCGCGTCCCTGGCTCCCGTCGCCGAGCCCGCCGGCCTTGACCCGGCCATCGCCGATGCGCTGGG
>JAYUYB010000645.1:0-3167 GCA_043752655.1 Chloroflexota bacterium | reverse complement strand
AGGCGGCGCAGGGTGTGGTTGCCTGTGTCGGCAACGAGGGCGAAGGCGCCGCCGGGGGCGATGGCGACGGCGGCGGGCGAGCGCAGGCCGGATTGAGCGGCCGGGCCGTCGGCCTGGCCGGCGGCGCCGAGCTGGCCGGCCACCGTGGTCACCTCGCCGCTTAGCAGATCCACGCGCCTGATGGCGTGGTTGCCGGTGTCGGCCACGAGCGCGAAGGTGGCGATCTGGTTGACGGCGACACCCAGCGGCGCGCGGAAGCGGGCGACTGGCCCAGGGCCGTCGGCGGCGCCGGGTTCGCCGGGCACGCCGAGTGCGCCCCCGGTGCCGGCGATCGTGAAGACATCGCCGTTGGGGATGGAGACGCGCCGGATCGTGTTGTTGCCGGTGTCGGCCACCATGGCGATCCCGGTCTCGCTCATGGCCACGCCGCGCGGGTCGCGGAAGCGGGCGGCGAGGCCCTGGCCGTCCTGCGAGCCGGCCTGGCCTGCGGCGCCCGCCAGCGTGGTGACGCGGCCGGCGAAGTTGGGGGGAGCGCCGATCCGGCGCACCTGGTTCCTCCCATAGGCGCTTACCAGAGCAAAGCTGCCGTCGGCGCTCAGGGCGATGCCGCCGCTCCAGGTGAACAGGAGCCCGTCGTCGGACAGGGTGGGGTCTGCGCTGATCAGCGTGGTGACGGCGCCGGTCTGCGTATCGACGCGGCGCACGCGGCTGGCGTTGGAGCCGATGTCGTCGTCGAGCACCAGGGCGTAGCGCCCGTCGGCGCTGAGCGCCAGGCTGGTAGGCGCCGTGAAGCGTGCCGCCGTGCCCGTGCCGTCGTTTTCGCCGGGCTGGCCCGCGCTGCCGGCCAGGGTGCTAACCTCGGCTGTAGCCAGATCGATCTTGCGGATGGTGCTGTTGCCGGTATCGGCCACCAGGGCAAAGGCGCCGTCGGCGCTCACCACGATGCCATGCGGGTTGTTAAAGCGCGCCGTTGTGCTGCTGGCGTTTGTGCTCCCCGCCTGCCCCGCGCTGCCGGCGAAGGTGGTCACGGCGCCGGTGGCGACCACGAGCCTGCGGATCGTGTGATTGCCGGTGTCGGCCACCAGGGCGACGCTGCTGTCGGGGACGAGGGCCACGCCATACGCGACGTTGAAGCGCGCGTCGGTGCCGGTCGCGTCCACGGTGCCTGCACTGAAGAGCTGGCCGGCAAGGAGCGTAGGCGACACCGGCGGGCTGGCTTGCAGATCAAGCCTGCTGACGGCTGTGGACTGGGTGAAAATGGCAAACGCCCCGTCGGCGCTCATGGCGATGGCGTTCGGGTACGTCACGTTGCGCCAGGGCGTGGTCACGGTGCCGCTGGCCACAGCGCCATCGGCTACCTGGAGCCGACGGATGGAGTTACCGTTGACATCCGCCACCAGCGCGAATTGCCCGTCCGGGCTAAGCGCGATTCCGGCCAGGTAGGTGCTGAAGCGGGGCACGGTGCCGGTGCCATCGGCGTCGCCAAAGGGCAGATTGCCGGCAAGCGTCGTCACCTGGTCGGGCACGAGCGGCGGGGCGGGCACAAGCTGGATGCGGCGGATCAGGGCGTTGCTGCCGTCGGCGATCAGGGCGAAGCTGTCGTCTGGGGCGAGGGCGGTGCCCACGAGGTTGTAGAAGCGCGCCGCCGTGCCAATCCCGTCGTCGCTACCCTGGCTACCGCCAGCGATGGTTGTGACGGCGCCGTCGGCGACGCTGATGCGCCGCACATTCACGTTGTTGTCCGTGAAGAGCGCGAAGCTGCCATCGCTGCTTAAGCTCAGGCCGAGCGCGTTGCAGAGCCTGGCTGCGGCGCCCAGCCCGTCGGTGGAGATGCACGGGGCGGTGGCGTCGCCGGCGAGTAGCGTCAGCGTGCCGCTCGGCAGAGCCATGCGGTAGATAACATGATCGGAGTAGTCGGACACCAGAGCGAAGCTCCCGTTACGGCTGATCACCACTGAATAGGGCACACCGGCTGGAAAACTTGCGACAAGTGTGATCGCGGACGAGGCCATGTCCAGGCGCTTGATTGCATAATCTCCCGTGCCACCGTCTACAATCACGAGCGCAAAGCTACCATCCTCCGACAAGGCGAGATCCCAGAGGCGGTTGCCTGAAAAGATCGTGCTGACAGCGGCAGTTGCTAGCTCCACCCGGCGCACGCCTGTGTCGTCGCCAACCAGTGCAAAGCTGCCATCGGCGCTGATTGCAACGGCGCGGGGCTTGCTGAAGCGGGCGGCAGCGCCGATCCCGTCGGTCGAGCCGATCAGGCCGCCTACTCCGGCCAGGGTAGTAACGAGGTTCGTGGTAAGGTCGAGGCGCCGCAGCGTATGGCTGGTAAGGTCGGCGATCAGAGCGAAGCGCCCGTCGCGGCTTACGGCCAGAGCATATGGGTTGGAGAAGCTGGCAGCGGGGCCGGTGCCGTCCAGGCCATAGCGTGGCCCTGCGAATGAGGTTATCAAAGGGGCCGGCGTAGGCACCGGCGCGCCCTGCTGCGTTGCACGGGCGGCGGGCAGGCCCAGCAGCACGGCGAGCACGGCGAGCAACCTGAGTGGGCGAGCCAGGGCGCGCAGCAGTGATAGGCAATTCACGGGCGCTCCTCGCGCTTGGCGGGCCAGGCGACCGGCGACATGCAACAATAGACCGGAAATCTGTGGCACCTGTAGACAACAAGCCCCGCGCGAGGCCCCGAGTTGCTTGTGGTATCGTACGCAGGCGACTGTAGGATTGAGTGTAGCAAGGTTTGATCGCGTGTCAAGTCAAAATGACCATGCGCGCCCCGCCATCTCCGCTGTGATCCCCACCTGGAGCGCTTTGCGCTACCTCCCCGCCTGCCTCACGGCTCTGCGCGCCCAGCTTGGCCCCGCCGACGAGATTGTGCTGGTGGATAACGCCTCGCGCGATCAGGCCGGCGCCTGGGTGCGCCGCCACATGCCCGATGTGCGCGTGCTGGAGCTGCCCACAAACCTGGGCTTCTCCGGCGGCACGGCGGCGGGCATCGCGGCGGCCCGCAGCACACTGCTGCTGCTGATCAACGACGACGCCCTGGCCGAGCCGGGCTGCGTCGATGCGCTCTGGCAGGCGCTGCGTGCTGCGCCGGGGGCGGGCGCAGCGGGTGGAGTGCTCACCTTCAGTCGCCGCCCCGAGCGCGTGGCGTCGGCGGGCATCCG
>JAYUYB010000644.1:0-7839 GCA_043752655.1 Chloroflexota bacterium | reverse complement strand
GAGCTGGTGCTGGCCGAGGCGCCCGACGCGGTGGTGATCGCCACAGGCTCGACGCCGAATCGCCAGGTCTTCGCGGGTGCCGATGGGCCGGGCGTCTACGACGTGGCCGACGTGCTGGAGGGCCGGGCCACCGTGGGCAAACACGTGCTGCTGATCGACACGCTGGGCTTCCACAAGGCCACAAGCACGGCTGAGTTTCTGGCCGAGCAGGGCTGTCGGGTGGAGGTGCTCACCCAGACGCTCTACGTCGGCCAGGATCTGGGCGTCACGCTCGACCTGGAGCACTGGTACCGCCGGGCGCGCAAGCTGGGCATCCGCACCACGCCGGACCACACAGTGCTCTGGATCGAGCCGGGGAGCGTGCATGTGATCCACAACTACAGCGGCCAGCAGCGGGCGATCACGGAATTCGACACGGTGGTGCTGGCGGTGCCGCGCCGCGTGAACGACGGGCTGTTCAAAGCCCTCAAGGGCCAGGTGAAGCTGCTGCACCGCATCGGCGACGCGCTGGCCCCGCGCCGCGCCCACGCCGCCATTATCGAGGGCGAGCGGGCGGGGCGGGCCGTGTAGGGCTGCTCGGTCAGCTCCTGCTTGCATACTTCTTACTGCCATGGTATGATTTTTTATCATACCATGGCAAAGATGAGGTGGCCTATGGCAGCAACGAAAGTCGCGATTACCATTGATAGTAAACTGCTCGCCGAGGTCGATCAACTGGTGGCACAACAGGTATTTCCCAATCGCAGTAAGGCGATTCAGGCGGCGCTGATGGATAAGCTAGGGCGGATGCGGCGACGGCGCCTCGCCCGCGAAAGTGCCAAATTAGTTCCTACCGACGAGCAAGCCCTTGCAGAAGAAGGCTTTGACGAGGACATGACCCAATGGCCACCATATTAAGAGGCGATATTTGGTGGGGTGCATTAGATCCTGTCCGAGGACATGAACAAGCAGGTACACGGCCCGTCCTGATCATCAGTCATGATGTCTTTAACGCACGCTCAGGTACGGTCATTGCCCTGGCAATGACTAGTCAAGCGCCCTCAGCAGGCTATCCATTGACCTACCTGCTCCCCGATGGAACCCTTCCGCAACGCTCGTGGGTCAAAATAAGTCAAATCCGTACTTTGTCGGTCGAGCGATTACGCAATCGCGTGGGGCACGTTACTCCCGAAGATCTTGCCGAGATTGTTGATGGCCTGAACGAGATTGTTGCTGATTAGCACGTCGGTGGGGCCAGCAATAGGCCGGAAATCTGTGCCATCTGTGGATACACCATGATCGTCGTTGTCGCCGAGAGTGCGAAGCGGGTGCCGTAAGCGAGGCCAGCCTTGAGTGCGTGGAGGAGGCGCGCGACCTGGCCGGCGCCCTGGGCAGCACGGTCCACGTGCTGCTGCCTGGCCATGCCGTGGCTGCCACAGGGCCGCTCCTCGCCGCTCACGGCGCCGACCACGTAACGCTGCTGGAGCACGCCGCCCTGGACGCCTTCAGCGCGGATCGGTGGCTGGACGCCCTGGAGCCGCCGCTGCGCGCCCTGGCGCCGCGCCTAGTGCTTGCGCCCGACAGCGGCCACGCCCGCGCCTGGCTGCCCCGGCTGGCGCTGCGCCTGCCCGCCCCGCTTGTCACGCGCTGTGTGGCGCTCTGGCCCGGCGCCGATGGCCAGCTGGAGCTGACCGGGCCGGCCCACAGCGGCGCCCAGCACGAGCGCCTAATCTGCCCCGGCGCGCCGACCATCCTCGCCACCTTCGCCCCTGGTGCGCGCGGCCTCGGTCGCCCCGACCAGGCCCGGCAAGCTCAGGTTGAGCGGCACACACCTGATCTCACTGGCGCCCACGGGCGTGACCAAACCTACGGTCGGCTCCCACCCAACCCGCGCACCGTCGACATCAGCGAGGCCGAGCGGGTGATCGCCGGCGGCCTGGGCGTGGGCAGCCCAGAGGGCCTGGAGCTGCTCTGGCAGCTCGCCGACCAGCTTGGCGCCGCAGTTGGCGGCACGCGCGTGATCGCTGACCGGGGCTGGCTCCCTTTCGAGCGCCAGATCGGCTCGACCGGCAAGACGATCGGCCCCCAGCTCTATCTCGCTGTCGGTATCTCGGGCGCCAGCCAGCACACCTCGGGCATCACCGGCAGCGAGACGATCGTCGTGATCAACAGCGACCGCACCGCGCCCATGTTTGGCTTCGCCGACCTTGGCCTCGTCGGCGACCTGCACCGGATCGTGCCCGAGCTGCTGCGGTTGCTGAACACAGACGAGACAAGGAGACAAGGCGACAAGGCGACAAGGATGCAGCCTGACGGCACCGATAGGCGCTCCTTGTCTCCCGGTCTCCCGGTCTCCTTGTCTCAGGAGTAGCTATGAGCGAGCAGTTCGACGTGATCGTAGTGGGCGCAGGGCCAGCAGGCAGCGCCGCAGCCTTGGTGGCGGCCCGCGCCGGGCTCAAGGTGCTGCTGCTGGAGCGCGGCGCCTACCCTGGCGCCAAAAATGTCTCTGGCGCCGCCTTCTACGGCAGCGCCATCCTCCACGAGCTGATCCCCAACTGGTGGGAGCAGGCGCCCGTGGAGCGCTACGTCAACCGGCGCCAGCTGGCATTCATGTCGGCCACCACCTCGGTGACGGTCGATGTTCGCACCACCCGCTTCGCCGAGCCGCCCTACAACGGCTTCACGGTGCTGCGCCCGAAGTTTGATCGCTGGCTGGCAGCCCAGGCCGAGGCCGCCGGGGCTTGCCTGCTCTGCGCCACCGTGGCCGACGACGTGCTGCGCGAGCATGGCCGGGTGACGGGCGTGCAGGTGCGCGCCGAGCAGGGCGCGATCAAGGCCAACCTGGTGATCGCCTGCGACGGCGCCAACTCCTTCCTCGCCAAGCGCGCCGGGCTCCAGCGCGAGTTCCACCAGCACGAGGTTTCGCTGGGCGTCAAGGAGGTGATCGGCCTCGACGAGCAGACGATCAACGAGCGCTTCCAGCTTGGCGGCGACGAGGGCCTGGCCTGCGAGTATCTCGGCACGATCACCGACCAGGTGCGCGGCGGCGCCTTCCTCTACACCAATCGGGACACGCTCTCGCTCGGCGTGATCGGCTAGGTCTCCTCGCTCGTTGCAGAGAAGGCCCGCCCCTACGAGTTACTGGAGCGCTTCAAGCAACACCCCTCCGTCGCCCCCCTGCTGCGTGGCGGCACCGTGCGCGAGTACTCGGCCCATCTCATCCCCGAGGCCGGCTGGCATATGCTGCCGAAGCTGCGCACCGACGGTATGCTGGTGGCCGGCGACGCCGCCGCCTTCTGCTTCGCCGCCGGGCTCTACCTGGAGGGCATCAACTACGCGCTGCAGTCGGGTTTCGCCGCCGGTGAGGCCGCCGTGGCCGCGCATCGGGCGCGTGATTTCTCGGCCCACGGGCTGCGTTTCTACGAGCAGCGCCTGCGTGAGCGCCACGTGACGACCGACTTCAAACGCTACCGCCACGCCCCCGGCTTTGTCAACAACGAGCGGCTGCAGAATCTCTACCCAGAGATCCTGGCGGCGGGCGCCGAGCGCCTGTTTCGCGTCGATGGGCGCGGGAAAAAGAAGATCGTCCCGGTCGCACTGGAGGTGCTGCGCCGCTTCCGCGTCTCACCCATACAGCTGATCCGCGACCTTTGGCAAGGGGGGAGGGCCCTGGGATGGTGACCAATAGCTCGACCGAAACCACGCTCGCAGACAAGATGCGGACAGTCTAATTCAACGTGGACGACCGGCCTCACATTGTGGTTCACGCCGAGGTCTGCCAGGGCTGCGCGGTGCAGGCCTGCATCTACGTCTGCCCAGCCAATCTGTTTGTCCCGCTCAACGACGGTGGCATCCTGTTTAACTACGAGGAGTGCTTCGAGTGCGGGACATGCTACGTGGCCTGCAACGAGGAGGGCGCGATCGAGTGGAGCTACCCGCGCGGCGGCTTCGGCGTCACCTTCCGCGAGTCGTAGGATCGCGCCATGCATGTCATCGTCTGCCTGAAGCAGGTGCCCGATCCGCTCAGCGTGGAGGCCAGCCCTTTCACTGGGGAGCTGGATGCGCGGCGCCTGCTCTACCGTACCAACCTGGCCGACGAGGGCGCTCTGGAGCTGGCCTTGCAGCTGGTCGGACCCGGCGGCGCCGTCAGCGCGCTGACGGTTGGCCCGCCCGCCGCCGACGAGGTAGCGCGTATGGCGCTGGCTGTGGGCGCAACGCGGGCCATGCGGCTCTGGGACGAGGCGCTCGGCGCGACCGAGCCGCTAATCACGACGGCCCTGCTTGCCGCCGCGATTGCCACCCTGCCCCCGGCCGAGCTCATCCTCTGGGGCGTACGCAGCAGCGACCATGGCAGCGGGACGGTTCCGGCGCTGCTGGCCGAGCGGCTGGGCCTGCCCGTGCTCACCGACGTGAGCGCGCTGCGGCTGGAGCCGGGGCGGGCCCTGACGCAGCGCCGCCTGGCGCGTGGCGCCCGCGAGGAGGTGACGGTAAGCCTGCCCGCCGTGCTTGGGGTGGAGCCTGGCCTGGCCCGGCTGCGCCAGCCGGCTCTGCCGACGCTTCTGGCAGCTCGCCGCGCCGTGATCGAAGTGCGGGGCGCGACCGAGCTGGGGCTGCCCGCGCTACCTGCGCCCGCCACGCTGCAGCTTGGAGTAGCCCCGCCGCGCCCACGCCCGCGCCCGATCTTCGCCCCTGAGAGCGCTGCCGCCGCACGAGCGGATCGGCCAGCTGCTCGCCGCTGGCGTCGCGAGCAAGGCCGGCCGCGTGATCGACGGGCCACCCGAGCAGCTCGCGGCGGAGTTGCTGGCCTTCCTGCGCGAGCGCGGCTTCCTGCCATGAGCCACCTCGACGAGCTGACATGGCCGGAGGTCGCCGCCGCTGTGCAGGCGGGCGCCCGGACGCTCATCCTGCCCCTGGGTGCCACCGAGCAGCACGGGCCGCACCTGCCGCTTGGCACCGATACGCTGCGCGCCGCCGCCATCGCCAGACTGCTGGCCGAGCGCCTCCCCGGCGCCCTAGTGGCTCCAGCGCTGCCGTTCGGCTGCTCCGACGAGCACAGCGGCTTCGCCGGCCTGCTCGGCCTCGACGCCGACACGCTCGCGGCGGTGATCGTGGGCTGCGCGCAGCGCGCCGTCGCCTGGGGTGTGCGCGTCCTCGTCGTCCTCTCCGCCCACGGCGGCAACGGGCAGGCATTGGAGCGCGCAGCGGCTCGGCTCGCCACAGAGCTGCCCGAGCTCCAGGTTGTGATGCCGACCACCCTCGGCATAGCGTTTGCCAGCGTCACGCAGGTGGCCGAGGGCGACGGGATCGCGCCCGAGGCGTTCGGGCTGCACGCTGGCGAGGGCGAGACCTCCGAGTTGCTGCATCTGCGCCCCGACCTGGTGCGCCAACAGCATGTCGCTGCCGGCTACACCGGCGACATGCGGGCCGTGCTGCCGCGCCTGATGCAGGGCGGCCTGCGCCCGGTGACGCCCAGCGGTGTGCTTGGCGACCCCACGCTGGCCGATGGCGAGCGTGGCCGACGCTATCTGGCTGCGGCCGCCGACGCCCTCGCCGCGACGATTCGGGCGCAAATCCTATGCTAGCCGTGCCCGGCGAGCGGCGCCAGTGCTGGGAGCAGGCCCTGCGCCTGCCTGCCCAGCCTGATCTCGCCACCAGCCTCGTCGCTGAGCTTGCCGACTATCTTGCGCTCCCCGTGCCCGAGGTGCGCGAGCGCTGCCGGAGCAGTGCCGCAGTGCTGGCGGCAGCCTGGCAGGCGGCTGGGCCTACCACGTCCGACGCTATCGACGCCTTCTATCGCCAGGGCCACACCTACCTCTACGAGCTTATCTGGTGGCACGCCCTCGCCGACGACGAGAGCGCCCTGGTGCAGGTGGTGGCTCTGGAGCAGGCCCTCTCCCACGGCGCCAGCACGGCCCTGGATTTTGGCAGCGGTATCGGCAGCCTCGGCCTGCTGCTCGCTAGCCACGGCCTCGCCGTAACGCTCGCAGAGCTGAACCCGCAGCTCCAGGCCTACGCGCGCCATCGCTTTGCCCGCCGCGATTTGCAGGCGCAGTTCATCGCCCCCGAGCTTGCGGCGCTCCCTTCGGCAAGCTACGATCTGATCACCGCAATCGATGTGCTGGAGCATCTGCCCGACCCGCAGCTTGCCCTGGCCCGGCTCGCCGCCGCGCTACGGCCCGGCGGCACCCTGGTGGTCCACGCGCCAGATGTGCCCGACCCGCTGCGCCCCATGCATCTCTGGCACGACCCCGCGCGCCTGCTCGCCGACCTGCCTGCGGTCGGTCTCTGGCTCCAGGCGACGATCGCGGGCGCCCTTGTGCTGCGCCGGGGCGAGGGGCCGCGCTACCGCCTGAACGACGGCCTGGAGCTGCACCCCAGCGGCGCGCTGCTCTCGCGCAGCCCCCTGCTGGCCTTTCGCCTGAGCCCGCCGGCCCAGCAGATGCTGGCCGCTCTCGACGCACCACAGAGCGCACTGGAGCTGGCCGTGCGCTGCCCACAGATCGGCCTGCCGGAGCTCGTCGGCTTCCTCGATGAGCTCTCCAGGCGACGGCTCTTGCTAAAAACGCCTGGCGCAACGCGCTGGCCGACGGTCTCGGTGATCGTCCCTGCCCACGGGCGCCCGGCCCAGACGCGGGCATGCGTGCTGGCGCTGCTCGCCCTGGAGTACCCTGGCCCAGCGCCCGAGATCATCGTTGTGGACGACGCCTCGGTGCCGCCGCTGGCGCAGACGCTCGCCGACCTGCCGATCCGCATCATTCGCCACGCGCAGAGCTGCGGCCCCTCGGCGGCGCGCAATAGCGGGGCGGCGGCAGCGGGCGGCGAGCTGCTGGCCTTTACCGACAACGATTGCGCAGCCCGCCCGGACTGGCTCAAGGCGCTGGTGCCCTACTTTGACGATTCCGCGCTAGGCTTTGTGGGCGGGCGAGTGCTTGGGCCAGCCGAGGGCGGGCCGATCATGGCCTTCGAGGCGGTCCGCTCGCCTCTGGACATGGGGCCGAACCCTGGCATGGTCGGTATCGGCGAGCGCATCGCCTACATGCCCTCGTGCAACCTGCTGGTGCGGCGAGCACTGCTTGCCCGGCTTGGCGGCTTCGACCCGACGATGCCGATCGGCGAGGATGTGGACTTGATCTGGCGGGGCCAACGGACTGGTGCGCAGGCCTTTTACACCCCCGGTGGCGCCGTCGTGCACCACCATCGCTCGCAGCTCGGGGCGTTCGTGCGGCGCCGCAGCTTCTACGCCCGCTCTGAGGTCGATCTGCTGCGGCGCCACCCGCAGAGCCGCCGTATCATGCAGCTCCCCATAACTGTGCTGCTTGGCCTGGCGGCGCTAGCCGCGCTGGCCGTAGCCCCGGCTGTAGGTGCCGCGCTGGGCGGGCTGCTACTGCTCGCGCTGCTGGTCGAGCTGCTAGGCAAGCGGGCGCGGCTAAGCCGAAGCGGGCTGCGCCTGCCGGTGGCCGAGGTTGGCCTGGCGCTGCTGCGGGGGCATCTGGCGGCGCTGTACCATCTCGGGGTCAACGTGCTGCGCTACTACAGCCTGCCGCTCTTAACAGTGGCCGCGCTCTGGCCGCCGCTCCTGGTCCCGCTGCTTGTGCTGGCCCTCGTCCCGCCGCTGCTCGACCACCGGCGGCTCCGACCGAGCATCCCGGCCCCGCGCTTCGTCGCGCTGCTCTGGGTCGAGCTCACCGCCTACCAGCTCGGGATCTGGGCTGGCTGCCTGCGCTGGCGCACGCTGGTGCCGCTGCTGCCTAGGCTGCGGGTTGGGCGGTGAGATCGCAGTACGCCCGAGCCGTTCGGACCACGAAGGCACGAAAGGCGGCGAACCACCGCGAACCCGGCCTTTGTGCGGGTTCGCGGTGG
>JAYUYB010000643.1:0-3172 GCA_043752655.1 Chloroflexota bacterium | reverse complement strand
GCGATTATACCACCCCAACGTTTGGACCACGAGCAGGGCGTTTGGACCACGAACGGCGCGAAAGGCCGCGAACAGCGCGAAACGGCGTACGTCCGACTGCGCTCAATCTGCAATCTGCAATCTACAATCTGTCCCTTACCCGCCAAGGGTGCGGCGCAGGCGCCAGAGCAGCAGGGTGACGAGGGCGGCGGCTAGCACCCAGCTTGCGGCGAGGGATGTCCAGACTGGCTCGCCTGCCTGGAGCGCCCAGGTTGCCTGGGCCACCTGGTAGGTTGGCACGAGCTGGAGCGGGAGCTGCCAGATTGGTGGCAAGAACAGCGCGGCCAGGGGCGCTATGAGCAGCACGTTTGCGGCCTTCATCAGGGCCATGCCTTGCAGCTTGTTCCGCGCAAAGGTGGCCAGGGCCAGGGCCGCCACCGGTGCGAGCGGCGCCGAGGCCAGGGCGGCGAGCAGGGCGCCCGCCGGCGAGAGGCCGAGGCCGCCAGCCGTGGCAATTGCCGCGAGCGTGGTGAGCAGGGCAACCACGGTTGGCGCCGCCAGCCTGTAGGCGATGTAGGCGCCGAGCGGGAGGGGTGTGACGCGCAGCGCGAGCAGCGTCCGGTCGTCGCGCTGGTCGAGCAGCAGGAAGCCCACGACGGCGCCGGCGAGCAGCGGCGCCATGGTCACCACCACGTAGCCACTGAGCAGCGGCTCGATCCATGCTAGTGACACCCCCGCCAGCGCGCCCACCTTCGTGATCACCAGGGGCAGCGCTGTGCGAACGGCGAGGGCCACCACGAGGGGCAGGGCGGCCATCCAGCAGAGCAGCGGGTCGGCCAGCAGGCTCCCCGCGTCCATCGCGCCCAGGGCGCGCAGCGTTCGTAGGCGTAGCATGTCTACCTCACAAGGGAACAGGGAACAGGGTACAGGGTACAGGGCCGCAGCAGAACGACCGAGCACTCTGCCCGACGCACTCAGCACTCAGCACTAAATACTCAGCACTCAGCACTCAGCACTAGCTCGCAGTGCGGGCGTAGCGGCGCTGGGCCAGGGCGAAGGCTGCGGCGGTCCAACAAAGGCCGCTGATCAGAGCAATAGCTAGCTCCCACGGGGCTACCGGCGACACGGCGGCGCGCATCAGCACCAGCGACCCTTGCAGGGGGTGCAGCCAGAGCAGCGGGCTGTGCCACTCCAGCACGTCGGCCAGCATGGGCGCAAGCAGGAGGCCGACCCAGGGCACCGACGGTAGCAGAAAGCTGTTGAGCGCCGCGTGCCCCGCCGCCGCCGTAAAGCCCGCCATGACTAGGATGACTGCGGCAAGCGCCACGCCCACTAGGAGGGCGAGCATCTGCGGCACTGGACCGAGCAGCATCAGCCCCAGTAGCCCATTCTGCACCAGCGCCAGCAGCGCCAGGGTGGCCGCCCGCGCGCCCAGATACTCGCCGGGGCGCAGTGGCGTCACCATGCGGGCAAAGCTGCTGCCCTCGGCGCGCTCCAGCAGCGTCAGCGCCGCGCTGAAGTAGAAACCAGTGACGCCCATCGTGTTCAGGGCCACCGCAGGCAGCAGGCGCGCCAAGCCACTGGCGGGCAGCGCCCCGAGCGCGGCCAGGGTGAGCAGCAGCACAAAGCCGGTGGCGTAATAGAGGCCGTTGCGGGCCTGAAGCTCAAGGTCGCAGCGGGCGGTGCTCAGCAGCCTGCTCATGCCAGCCCCCTGCCTGTGACGGCGATAAAGACATCTTCCAGGGTCGCCTCGCGGCTATGGATCGTTTGCACGGTGGTGTCGCGCAGCAGGCGCTGAAACTCGGCGTTGGCGGCGAGGCCGGCCAGCGGAAACTCGGCGCTGTGGACGGTGCCGTTCAGATACTCCACCAGCACCTGTGGGGCACCGTAGCGCAGCCGCAAGGCGCGCGGCGTGTCGATCTGAGCGATCTGCCCGTCCACAATCAAAGCCACCCTGTCGCACAGCTCGCTGGCCAGCTCCATGTTATGGGTGGTGAGCAGCACGGTGCGACCCGCGTCGCGCTGGGCGCAGATCAGATCCTTCACCAGACGGGCGCTCATCGGGTCGAGGCCGCTGGTTGGCTCGTCCAGAAAGAGCAGATCGGGCTGGTGGAGCAGGGCGCGAGCCACGCTGAGGCGCGTCTGCATGCCCTTCGAGAAGCGCTCCACCGGTGTGTCGGCGTCGTCGGCCAGGCCAAGCAGGCCGAGCAGCTCGTCGATCGGGCGGGTGGGGCGGCTGTAGAGCGCGCCGAAGTAGGCCAGGTTGCGGCGGGCGCTGAGGCGCTGGAAGTGGTTTGGCAGCTCGAAGGCCACACCCACGCGCTCGTAGTAGTCTGCGCCCCAGGCCGCCAGATCGCGCCCGAAGGTGCGCACCTGACCCCTGTAGCCCATCAGCAGCTTGATCAGGATCTTCTGGGTGGTGGATTTGCCAGCGCCGCTGGGGCCTAGAAAGCCAAAGACCTCGCCGGGCTCCACGCAAAAGCTGAGGCCGCTGATCGCCGGGGCGCTCGTCCCCGGATAGCGGTAAGAAAGCTCACGCACCTCGATCATTGCTCGGCTCCTTCGGTTGGGATCAGCCTGGCAGCTAGGATTGCCACCAACTCGGCCTGCAGCTCAGGGAAAACCCCGGCGCCAAACTCGTCCTCGTGCATGCTCACAAAGAAGAGCGCGCGGATCAGCCCGGACACCAGGCGTGGCGACGCCGCCAGCGTTACGCCCTGGGCCTGCCAGGCGGCGCTGAACTGCGTGGCGAACTGCTCGTCGGCCTGGAGGTGATCGGCCACACGCTCCCGCGGCAGGCGGCGTAGCAGCAGCTCGTACTCGGCCCGCTGAAGATGTGCGAAGAGCGGCTCGGCCTTCCAGACGGCCAGGGCGTGCTCCAGCATGGTGGCCATACGCGCCTGTGGCGGCAGCTCGTCCCGCGCGATCTGCGCCAGCAGCGCGGCCTGGAAGCGCGCCTCGTAGCGCTCCAGCAGCTCGAAGAACAGCTCCTCTTTCGAGGCGAAGAAGAGGTAGAAGGCGCCCTTCGAGATGCCTGCCGCCGTCGCCAGTTCCTCTACGCTGGTTTTGCGCAGGCCCTGGCTGGCAAAGAGCTTTACCCCCTGCTCTAGCAGGGCGCCTCGGATCGCCTCGCGCTCCTGCTCGCTGAACGCACGCGGCACGCTCGCCTCTCTTTCTTTATGACCAAAGTATT
>JAYUYB010000642.1:0-3180 GCA_043752655.1 Chloroflexota bacterium | reverse complement strand
GACCCGCTGGTGCGCAACCGGGCCACGGTGGGCGGCAACCTCGCCCACGCCGACCCCGCCAACGACCACCCCGCCGTGATGCTCGCCTACGGCGCCGAGATCCACGCCCACGGCCCGCGCGGCGCCCGCGCCATCCCCATCGACGACTTCTTCACCGGCATGTTCTCCACCGCGCTCCAGCCCGACGAGCTGCTCACCGAGATCCGCATCCCCCGCCCCGGCCCCTTCAGCGGCGGTGCCTACATCAAGGTGGAGCGCAAGGTGGGCGACTACGCCGTCTCCGCCGTGGCCGTGCAGCTCACCATGAACGGCGAGATCTGCACCGCGATCCGCATCGCCTCACCAACGTGAGCCCCGCGCCAATGCGCGCCGAGGTCGCCGAGCACGTCCTGATTGGCCAGCCGCTCAGCGACCTGAACCTGGAGGCCGCCGGCCAGGCCGCCGCCGCCGCATGCGACCCCTCCGCCGACCTGCGCGGCTCTATCGACTACAAGCGTGACCTCACCCGCATCCTCGTCAAGCGCGCTGTGCGCAAGGCCGCCGCCCGCGCCGTGTGACCGGGTGACCGGGTGACAAAGTGACCGGGTGACCCCTGGCGGCGAAGATGGGCAACCCGCAGCAAATGTCTATCCTGCTGACACCGCTCCATACCGATAGGGGTCACCGTGTCACCTGGTCACCCGGTCACCGTGTCATTTAAGGAGTATCTACACGTGAGCAACCACTCCATCACCCTCACCGTCAACGGCGCCGCGCACACCGTCGAGGTCGAGTCGCGCCTCCTGCTCGTCCACCTCATCCGCGAGCAGCTGGCCCTCACCGGCACCCACATCGGCTGCGATACCTCCAGCTGCGGCGCCTGCACCGTGATCGTGAACGGGCGCGCCCTCAAGAGCTGTACGATGTTCGCCGTCCAGGCCGACGGCGCCAGCATCGAGACGATCGAGGGCGTTGCTGGCCCCGCTGGCATGCACCCGCTCCAGGAAGGCTTCTGGGAGAAGCACGGCCTCCAGTGCGGCTTCTGCACCCCCGGCATGATCATGGCCGCCAAGGCCCTGCTGGAGCGTAACCCCGAGCCGACCGAGCACGAGATCCGCTACGGTATCTCCGGCAACCTCTGCCGCTGCACCACCCGCTCGGCGCCAAGGGCGTCGGCGAGTCGCCCACCGTGGGCGCGCCGCCCGCCATCGCCAACGCCGTCGTCGATGCGCTCTGGCACCTGGGCGTGCGCCACATCGACATCCCGATCACGCCGCAGAAGGTCTGGAAGCTGCTGCGCGAGCACGGGGTTACGGAGTAGGACAGAACCGTTTGGACCACGAACGACGCGAACCAGCGCGAACCACCACGAACCCGCACAACGTTCGCGCCGTTCGCACGCTTTCGCGCCTTCGTGGTCCAAACGCCCGTCGTGGTCCAAACGCCCGTCGTGGTCCAAACGGTGCGCGTCTCTAGTCGCCCAGAAGGCATTCCCATGTACGACGATTTCTTCGAGCAGGCCGCCGAGCTCCAGCGGGCCGGCGCCCCCTTCGCCACCGCCACCGTGGTGCGCGCCGAGCGGCCAACCTCGGGCAAGCCCGGCGACCGCGCCATCGTCACCGCCGACGGGCAGATGCACGGCTGGATCGGCGGCAGCTGCGCCCCCGCCGGCCTCGACATCAAGGCGCGGCGCGGCGACGAGATCGCCCTCAGCGTGATGGCCGAGATCGTGCGCGCCCGCCGCGAGGCCGACTCCGTTTGGGTGCCGCCTGCCCCCGACGCGCCCGCCTCCGCCGAGGACGCCTGCCCTGTCTGCGGCATGGCCGTTGCCATCGCCGGCGCGAAGCACACCTACGAGCACGCCGGCACAACCTACTACTTCTGCTGCCCTGGCTGCCGCTACGCCTTTGTGAAATCGCCCACCTCGTTTGTGGCGGCGTAAGAATGGGCCGGAAATCTGTGGCATCTGTGGATAAAAGCCCAGTTCATAGACGATATGCTATAATCGCCGCGCCATGTACGCGCTGCACCCCTTCACCGTCCACTTCCCGCTTGCCCTGCTCCTGGCAAGCGGCCTCTTCACGCTGATCGCCCTGCGGCGCGGCGAGCCCACGTGGGAGACGAGCGCGTACCACTGTCTGCTCGTCGGCTGGCTCGGCGCAGTTGTCGCCCTGCTCACCGGCACCGCCGACGCCGTCCGCCAGCTCGTCGGCCCCGACGCCCCGCGTGACAACGCCCTGATCGGCTGGGTCAACGCCCACGCCTTTACCAACATCGCGGCGACGGTCGTCTACGGCCAGGCGCTGCTGCGCCGACGGCGCGGCCCCGCCATCCTAGACGACCCCGCCGCTCGGCGCGGCTATCTACGGCTGCACGCTCTCGGCGCAGCGCTGCTGATCGTCGGCGGCTGGCTCGGCGGCCATCTCGTCTATGGTCTCAGGCTCGGAGTCGGTAGCTGAGCCAACGCCCGTTCGCATGTTGCATGTTGCATGTTGCATGTTGCATTCTGCATTCTGCATTCGGAGGTTCGCATGGTCGGCTGGCTCTGCTACGCGCTGCTTTACACGTTCATCCATTTCTGTCGGCTGATCCGCTGGTGGCGCTGGTCGATCGACGGCGTCGAAAACCTCCCACCGCGCGAGCAGGGCGGCATGATCGTGGCCATGAACCACGTTCACTGGGTGGATATCCCCGCCATCGGCGCGATGCTGCCCTTTCGCTACAGGCTCTCCTGGTTCGCCAAAAGCGAGCTGTTCAAGCACCCTATCGCTGGCTGGTGGCTACGCCAGATGAACGTTATCCCCGTGAACCGGGGGCGGCGCGATCTTTCGGCCCTAGATAGCTCCACCGAAGCTCTGCGCGACGGCGCCGTCCTGCTGATCTTCCCCGAGGGCCACCGCAGCCGCAGCGGCGTGCTCCTGCCGGGTCGCGGCGGCGCAGTGCGTATGGCCATGCTCTCTGGCACGCCGATTGTGCCCGTCACTATCACTGGCACCGAGCACGGCCTCAAAGGCACGCTCACCCGCAGGCCCGTCCATCTACAGGTCGGCAAGCCGCTGCGCATCCCGCCTACCCCCGACGGCAAGATCCCCCCCGCACTCATGGATCAGCTCACCAACGACATGATGCTCAGCATCGCCGCTATGCTCCCGCCCGCTCAGCGCGGCCCCTACGCAGAGCTGCCAGGGTGACAAGGAGACA
>JAYUYB010000641.1:0-3180 GCA_043752655.1 Chloroflexota bacterium | reverse complement strand
CGTTCGCCACCGTGTGCGCCACCTTCTGCCGGGTGCGCCAGAGCGGCCAGAGCCACGCCACGTCCAGGTGGGCGTGGCCGGTGGCGATAATCGTCGGGGCGCTGTCGTCGTCGGCTGCGCGGCGCGGCAGGCCTGCGCGCAGCGCTGCGAGGGCGCGCCGGGCCGACTCGGCGAGACGCTCGCTCTGCCAGCCCTCGCGCAGATCCAGGGTGTTGTAGGCGTCGTTCAGGCGGGCGAGCAGCGTGTGGGCGACGGTATCGCTGTCGCGGTAGGTGGGCAGCGCCTCGCTGAGCGCGCGCATCGTCTGCCCAAGCTGGAAGATCGGCTCATCGCGGAGGCGCAGGTGCAGCCCGCCGAAGGGCTGATGGTAAGGCACATAGCAGCGCAGCAGCAGCTCGTGCGCGCCCGCTTGGGCCGCCTCGGGCAGCAGGGCGCCGCGGTGGAACTCGTCCAGGCCAGAGAGAACCTGTCCGTCGAGGTAGATGATCGCCTCCAGGCTGGCCTGGCCGTCGCCTGGCCACTCCAGGGACAGCCAGACCGAGCGGCCGCGCCAGTCGGCGGGGACCACGAGGCTTGCGCGCAGCCAGTAGGTGCCGCCGCCGCTCGCAGGGATGCCCCAGCCGATCGAGGGCTGCGGCGTGGCCGCCGTGGCGCCGGGCGCGCCACCCCAGAGCTCGCCACGCCGGAGCGGCGCCCAGTCGGCGCTATCGGCGGGCGGGGGCGGCGCCATGCTGCTTGCGGCGACAGGGCCGGGCGCCGCGCAGAAGCGGACGTCGTGAAGGGGCAGGCTGGCCCGTATGGCGGCAGCGCTAAGCTCGGGGATGCGAGCGTTCAGCTTTTCGAGCGTGAGCGGCATACCTAGCGACTCCTAAATGGGGCGTGAGCTTGAGCGCTCTACAGCAGTGTGGGCGCCAAGATTACACCGCATCGAACCCCTCGTCAACTGGAGAAGTATTCTTAACGGTTCACGCCGCCTCGCGCACACCGAGTCTCACAGCGCGCTTTTCTGAGTTTACGTTGCCTATCCCCTACCTCATCATCGCCAGCAGCGCCCCCGCGAATGCGGCCACGCCGGCCACCGCCAGCAGGCCCGCCTGTCCGTCAAGGGGGTGGGCCGAGGCGGGGCGGCGCACTGCCAGCGCCAGGCCCGCCAGGGTGACGGGCAGCGCAATGGGACCGGCCAGCAGTGTGAGCGACAGCACCAGCACGGCGGCCACAAGGCTGCGGACGCGAGCGCGGGCCGCACATGCCGCGTGGGCAAAGCCGGGGTCGAGCAGTACGATCAGGGCGATGGGCGCGGCCAGGGCCGCCACGATGTAGCCGCTCAGGTAGATCGCGGGCAGAGCAAGCGGCGCGGCCTTCACGCTCCAGACCGTTGCGGCCGGCAGCGCCAGGCTGAGCACGGCGGCCAGCGTGCCCACATGGATGGCCTGGTCGAGCAGGAAGGGCACGAACGGCGGGCGCAGCAGCGCGTCGGCGTAGCGCACCTTCCAGCGGTCGGCGGCGAGATGCACCGCGCCAATGGCGAGCATAGCGGGCCAGAGGGCCGCCGCCGCCGGCTCAACCAGGCTCAGGGCGAGCATGCAGGCGAGCACGATCCCGACATGGATCAGCAGGCCGTCCCAGCGACGCTTGCGGCGCACCAGCCAGAGCGGCTGCAGGGCGAAGTCGGCCACGAGATGGGCAAGCAGGAAGAGGTAGAACATCGTGGTTCTCCTTGCTGAGTGCGGAGTGCACCGGGCAAAGTGCTGAGTGCACTGGGCAAAGTGCTGAGTGCGGAGTGCGCCGGGCACGTGCTGAGTGCGGAATGGCAGTGCAGTGTTACCGTCAGGACTCCATACTCAGCACTTAGCACTCAGTACTTCTGTTGATTCTGCGCTCAAGCTGGGGCAGGTTCAGCACGCTGAGCCGGGCGCGCTCCACCTGGATGAGGCCCTGGTCGCGCAGGCCGCGCAGCACGCGGTTAACGGTCTCGCGGGTGGTGCCAGCAAGGCTGGCCAGGTCGTCCTGGGTGAGGTGTAGATCGATGCGCGTGGCGCCCTGCTCGGCGATGCCATGCTGGTCTGCGAGATCGAGCAGGGTGCGCACCACGCGCTGGGGCGCGGATTGGCTGGCCAGGTGCTCGGCGTAGATGTTGGTGTGGCGCAGGCGGGCCGAGAGCTCCTCCAGCACCGCCAGGGCGATCTCGGGGGAGGCGCAGATCGCCTGGCGAAACGCGTCGCGATGTAGCGTCACGGTGGTGGTAGCGCGCATGGCCTGGGCGCCCGCCGAGCGCGGCTGCCCATCCAGCAGGGCCAGTTCGCCGAAGAACTCGCCGTCGCAAAAGACCTTCACCGAGAGCTCCTGGCCAAGCTGGCTGTTGGTGAAGATGCGCACCTGGCCGCGCACGATCAGGTAGAGCAGCTCGCCGTCGCTGCCCTGGTGGAAGATCGTCTCGCCGCGGGCGAAGCTACGTGTGGCGAGGCTAGCGCCAAGCAGGTGCAGGTGGTCGGGGGTGAGACGCGAGAAAAGGGTGACTCCGCGAAGTAGCTCGAGATTCTTCATGGCAGCGCTCCTTCAAGACGGGGCGGCGGCCCAGCGACGGGCGTGGTCTGCGGGGCCGTGGCCGCCATTCCTGTTACTCGCCGGGGGTGTAAGGCCAGCGCTACCTTTTGTCCCTTGCGATAGCACAAGTATAGCCCGCCACAGCGCGCCGCACTATGATCGCTGTCACGCTGCCCAGTGATGCGACGGCCAGGTCTGGCCTAGGCCCGTGGTACAATAAATATATCTGTTGCCGCACTGAGGAGTTTCCACCGCCATGAGCGACGATTCCCGCCAGGCGCTGCTGCGGCGCGCCGAGGAGCAGCGCGTCGCCTTTGTGAACCTCCAGTTCACCGATGTGCTCGGCATGGTTAAGACGGTGACGATCCCCGTCGCTGGGCTGCCCGACGCGCTAGGCCACGGTGTCTGGTTCGACGGCTCCTCGATCGAGGGCTTCGCCCGCATGGTCGAGAGCGATATGTACCTTGTGCCAGACCCCAGCACCTACGCGCTGATCCCCTGGGACCAGCACGAGGGCCTGGCCACGGCGCGCCTGATCTGCTCGATCTTCACGCCCGACGGCAAGCCCTTCGCGGGCGACCCGCGCAGTGTCCTGGCGAGTGTCTGCCGCGACGCGGCCAGCGAGGGCTACCGCTT
>JAYUYB010000640.1:0-3184 GCA_043752655.1 Chloroflexota bacterium | reverse complement strand
CCCTTGTCCGGGCAGGCGATGATCTGGCGGGTGGAGAGCACTTCAGCGGAGATGCGCCCCTTCGTTACCGTGCCGGGGGCGGCCACCGAGCGCAACCCCTATGGGATCATGAGCCTGGCCTATGTGTGTGGCCTGGACCGACTCTACGCAGGCACGGTACTCGGCTCAACGCCGACGGAGGAACGCGGTGGGGTAGTGATGATCAACCCCGCCACGGGCGCGCAGACCCCGATCCTGACCGGCTTCGACGTGCTCAGCGTGCTTATTGTGGAGACGGGGCAGGGCTACGACCTCTACGCCGGCCTGGCGCGGCGCCCCGAGGTCATGGTGGTCGCGCTCGACGCCCGTGGGCAGGTGCGTGAAACGCCGCGCCCGCTGCTTGACCTCACGCAGGCTGGAGCGAGTGCCAGCGAGCGCGCCCGCAAGCTGCAGGTTGCCGACGGCAGGTTGCTGGTGGACCTGGTGCCGTTTAACTATTCGCTGCAATCGAGTGCCAGTGACGTGCCCCAGGTGCGCCGTGTCACCTGGGCCTGGGACGCGCGCGTGTGGGTGGCTCAGCAGGCGGCAGAGGCCCCTGAGATCGGTTCGTAGTGGTATCGCGTTGTCTGCGCGCAGAGGCAGACAACGATCTGCTGCGACGCCTGCGGCGCAGTGGTCACGCGCAGGCCGTGGCTCAAGGACACAACGACAAACACCCCCCGGCTTGAAGCCAGGGGGCGTTTGGTGCGGTGCTGCGTAGCTAGGTTGGACCAGCGCTGTCACCAAATGCGCCCGCTGGCAGTGTCCAGAGAGCGCCATCCGGCAAGATGATCGGCCCGTCCCATGCCTCGTCGAGAGCCTCGGCGATCAGGTCTGCGGTGATGCTGGGATATGAGGTGCCGATGTCGGCCGCCTCCACGACATTGATGCGCTTACGACTGATGGTAGTCCCAAACGCCGCCTCGTAGGTGGCGATTTGATCGAACTGGGGTGGATTCACGGTGCGTAGGCTGGCCCACTGTGCCGGGTCGCCGAAGATGCAGCCTGCGCAGCTGCAGCGGCCCCATCCAAGACGGTAGCATGGGTGCGGGTTGACCCGCCACCGCTCAATAATGGCCCACACCTCGGCCTCCGTCCAGCTCTGGATGAGGCGCAGGTGATCGATATGCCGTGCGAGCTTCTCGGACTGGCGCAGATCCGTGCGGTGCGGCTCAAAAAACGCATAACAGGCACGCGCCGCGCTCTCCTCTGCCCGCTCGCCTGTCAGCACCAGCACGCGCTTTCCCTGCAGGCGTGGCTGGTTGCGGATAGCGGCCGCCGCAACATCAATTTTGAGTGCTGAGGAGCACCAGCGCGATGCGAGGTTGCCGGATTGCTGCGGGAAGCGTCTGCGGGTGCCGAGCTTGCCGCTCGCGCCCCCCGCGCGGCCGACGGTGCCTCCAGGCAGTTCGAAATGAACTGGGGCGGTGTCGGTGCCGTCGCGGAGCATCTCCCGCTCAAATCCGCCCTCGCGCCACGAAAAATAAATGGGTACATTGAAGGCTTTGGCGAATGCGCGGCAATACGCGCGCGTACACGGCCAGTCCATGAGCGTGGAGCCTTCGCGGCCGTCAATGTCGTGATGCCACAGCTCGATCCGCTCATTCGGGACGCCTTCCTCGCGTAGCTTGAAATACAGCGCCTGGCTGTCTTTGCCGCCACTGAACATGACTGCGTAGACATCGTAGCTGAGGAGGTCCAGCGGCGCGTTGCTGGCGGGCAGGGGTGGGGGAACCTTCATGAAGAAGTCGAAGGTGAGTTGCATATGGCCTCGTAGAAGGCCGACGCGGATCACGCATCCCACCTGGCCGGCGAGATGCGTGATCCGCGCCGGTCAGTAGTGGTATGTATGGTGTGATCGTGTTGGGCGAGCTGCTACGCGGCCAGTGCGGTGCCGCGACCGACGATGGGGAACAGGCGCTTACCGACCAGCTCCGGGGCGAGGATCTCGCGGATGCGGAAGATGATCTCCGTAATCACATTCGGCGACCCTGCCTGTCCAGCGCTCGTAGAGCTGGCCGGGGCAGCGGCGTGGAGAGAAACTAGGCGGGGGTGGGAGTGAGCCGGTAGCGCTGGTGAAGGCCGGGCACAGGTGTGATCAGTCTCTGCTTTACCAGCGTCTTCAGCGCGTGCTCGATCAGGATGTTCTCGCGCCCATGAGCGCCCTCGACGAGACCGAGGCATGTGGCGATGTTCCAGGTGGAGATGCACTGGCCGCCGCGCCCGTAGCGGGCCACCAGGCCGAGCACACGCTGCTCGCAGGCAGCGACCAGCACAAGCCACTCCAGCTTGGGCGTGGCGGCGTGCAGGACGTGGCGTGGGGAGTGGTTGCCGAGATCCTCCCCGCCCGTGGCGGCGTAGGTGCGGCCGTCGCTGGTGACGATGTGACCACTGCGCTCGATCCGCAGCACGGTGCCGATCACGAAGGTCGGCTCCTGGCTACCGCTCGGAACAGCAATCACCACGCGGTCGTTTGGCCGAAACATAGGAGCGCCTTTCTGATCTGGTTTCACAGCATGAGCGTAAGCTGTCGTGGGAGTGGGGTGAGGTAGCCGGCGATAAATACTTCGGTCGATAGCTCCGCAGCGGGCGGCTCGCGGTAGGTTTCCGCGTCGGGCGGCCAGATGCGGATACTCCCACCACGCACGTCGATGCGTGGAACGGCGAGCGCGTGGTGACGCTCCCGCCACGTCTTGACGGCGCGGCGCGCTGCGTCCAGGGCGCGGCGGGGGTTCGTGCGGCTCTGGTCGCGGATGTCCTCCCCAATCACCAGCCTGGCCGCGAAGGCGACCAGCTCCTCGGCGGTCGGTTGGGCCTCGCGGGGTGTGCTCGGGGGAGTTGCAGGCCACCAGCAGTGTGCCAGAGGCAAGACATCGACGACATTGCTGTCGTCGTGTGGAAAGAACGGCCTGTAGCCGACGCAGACCACTGGCGGGCCGAAGGTATGCCAGGGGTTTGGGGAAAGCACCGCCTGGTAGCGGCACCATCCCTGGTGGGTGCAGATCGCCAGGGCCATGGGCACGGCTGGCGGGCCATCGCACACCGGATCATAGTCCGGTGCGCAGAGGTCAAAGGGCCGGCAGCTGAGGGCGGGGCACCGCTCGGGGTCGGGGCTGAGTTGCACATTGGGCGTGAGCCGGCTGGGCCGGCGCGTGCGATAGATGTA
>JAYUYB010000639.1:0-7877 GCA_043752655.1 Chloroflexota bacterium | reverse complement strand
ACGCCGACCATCGAACTGAAGTAGGCGACACTGCGTGCAGCCGCCGAGGCGCGAAGCAACGCAATCACTCCTGAAGCCCTGTGTTCGTTCATCGTCACGAGATGCCCTCCTCCTCCGCACATTCCAGACTCAACCCGCAGGAGCTGACGCGGCCAGTTCGTCCGCATCTTGCCCGCCAGTCCAAACCGGCAATGAAGCGCGTGGCGGTCGAGCCGCCACGCTGCGCGAGATTACATTCGCTGGCACCACTACGGTCACACACGTCCCACCTATCTCGGGATGCGTCCAGGCTATTGTTGCGCCCACCGCCTCAGCATACTCCCGCATGTTCCGCACGCCCCAGTGGCCGGGGGCGGGCGCCACTTCCTGTTGGGGCGACTCCCCATTATTCTGGATCATGAGGATGAGTGGCTCTTTCTCTTCTGCTGGAAAGCGGAGCGACACCTGGATCGCCGTCGGGTGGCCATGCTTCACTGCGTTGGACAGCGCCTCGCGGGTAATGCGGATCAGCGCCCGGCGCACCTGCTCGTCTAGCGGCACCCGCTGATGTTCGAGCGTGAGGGTCGCCGGCACGCTCCAGCGCGCCTGCACCCCCGCGATCTGCTGCCGCAGGCTCGCCGGGAGACCCAGCGGGTCATCGATCCCGGTTGGCTTCAACTGCTCGCAAATCAGCCGCAGCATCTGGCCCATCGCCTCTTCCCCTGCCAGCACGGTGCCAAGGCGCTCGCGGATCTCCGGGGCGGGAGTCTCAGCGACCAGTCGCTCCAACACTTCTATGTTGAATCGCAGGTGGATGCTTATCACCTCATCATGGATCTCGTTGGCGATCTCGGCCGCCGTGCGCTCCTCGGCCTGTTGGGCGTGTCGGTAGAGGGCGCGGATCATGGCTTGGGCGAGCACCTGTGCGTCGTAACTCGCGCTGTTCGTGAACGCCAACGCAGCTGTCTCCAGCAGTTGCTCCAACGCGCGCAGGTCGCCGGGCTGATAGGGTTCGTCGTCACCGCGTGGACCGATCACAACAAGCCCCAGGAGCGCGCCCTGCTGGTGCCGAATAATACCCCAGAGCGCCACGGTTGGATGAAACACGATCTCGGCTATCGCCGCCTTGAGCGGCGTCTGGCCAAGCCGCTCCTGGAGCGCACTCGCGGTGAGCAGCTGCGTGCCCTGATGCTGCCAGGGTTCGAGCAGCGAGCCGGGGATCCTGGCAGGCATAGCTAGCTGCTCGACCACCATCCGCATCAAATCGTCGGCGTCAGGATCACCCCGGTGGTAGACCGCGAACGGTGGGTTCAGATATGCCCACCGAATACCGGCGCTCAGGAAGCTCACCAGTTGCGTTGCCTCAAGCGATGTCCCCAGCTTCTTCCCCGCCTCACGCAACGCATTGCGAGCTCGTACGTCGCGCGCACCAGGCAGTACCCACTGTTGCACCAGGCGAAAGAGCGGCACGTAGAGCGCTACAACTGCGAGCAGGGCGAGCGCTGGTGTGATGATCAGCTGCTGGCTCCGCACACCAGCGACCAGGATGCTCAGGATACTCAGGGTGGTCAGGGCGTGCACCAGCAGCCGGCGTACAAGTTGATCAATACGCATCAGATCCGCACGGGTGCCGCTGAGGAGATAGGCGAGCGGAATCAGGATGGCGCCGAAGGGAAACGCCGCCGGCGGGACAAGCGTTTGAAGCGAGGCGTTCCCCCACCCGAGCAGCACGAGCAGCGCCCACCAGCAGCCCACCAGCACGCATGCTGCTCCAATCAAGCGGATCTGCCGACGAACGTGGGCGATCACGGTGGCGCCATAGGTCTGCCAGAGCGTCGCCGCACTGAGAAAGATGCTGGCCAAGTAGACATAGGTCACCATCGTGTCGAGGCGCTCAAACACGACCGTGGTTGCCGGCGAGGCCAGCACGAGCCCGAGGAGGGCTGCCTGTCCTGCGATGATCGCTGCGAGAAGCACACGCTGCACACGCCCAAGCAGCGCTGGCGACGTTGGCCGCAGCGGATACCAGTAATGAATGGCGACCGCAACGGGCGCAAGGACGCTGCACTGCACCCACAACACGCCAATCGTCAGCGGGTACGAGACGACGACCGTCAGCTGGTAGAGCCCAAGGGAGCCACCCAGTAACACCCAGAACCACGCAGTCCAGCGTAGCCGCCAATCAGTCGCTCGCGGCGACCGACCAAGCAGGTATCCAGCCCACCAGCAGGTGAGCGCGATGAGCGTGCGGAGGACCTTCTCAGCCTGGAGCCAGCCGTCTGGTACACCGGCCCATGCGACCAGATTGAGTGTCACTTCTGCCCGAACGAGTGTGATAGGCGTGGGGATATCGGCGCTCCAGGGGAGAGGTATGAGCAGTAGCCGCGTGTTCACCGCCTGCCAGGGATAGCCGTAGATCGACGTGATGCGATCTCCTGGCTGCACACCAGCCCGCGCGGCCGGCGAGTCGGGTTGCACGGTACGCACTATGCCGGAGGCGAGATCAGGGATAAATCCCAAGCTCGGCACAGGCCACAGCAGCAGGGCAGCGCCGAGGATAACTCCTAGCATAGCCAGCGCAGCAAGTCGAAAGCGATCGGCCTCGCTCATGCCTCTGTCACTGACCAGGGCGCTCCGCGTCGAGCCGACACCGGCAGTTCCGGTGGTGTGCCGAAGCTATCGTGCAGCAACGTCTGGATCACAGCCCGGCCAGGCTCCGGCAGTGGGGCGAGGATGGCGTCCAAGGCTTGCTGATAGTGCACATAGATGAGCCCCCAGACCGCTGATGATGCGATCGCAGGTGCATCAATGCCATCCGGCGTCGTCCAAGCACGGGTCAGAGTCAGGGCTGCTGGCTGAGTCGCCTGCGCATCTACGTCGACCAGGTCGTCGCGATATTGGAGCAGCATGCCGAAGACAAGGCCGGCGTTCGTAGCCGCATCAATCTGAGCTGTATCATCCCTCGCCAAGGCCACAGCAGCACCAAGAGCGAGGCCAAACACGGCACCTGTTTTCTGGGCGGCGATACGCTCGTACGCATCGAGTGATACTGGCTGGCTCCCCACGGGGTAATGGAGGGCCGTCAGGTCGTGATACTGGCCGATGGCGAGCTCGAGCACAGCTGCGGACCAGAGGCTATGGAGCTGCGCCCCGCACGTCGACGAGGTGCATTCGGTCAGCTCATGGAGTTGGCGCTGGGCGACGGCATATGCGCTGAAGGCCAGATGGTATTGGAGTGCGGCAGGAAGGGTGGCAAGCCAGTCGTTATCCAGCTCGTCGCCATCCTGCACATGGTCGAGCAGCAGCGTGGCGCTGTAGAGCGTACGCCAGGCACGCGTGAACGCCGCCAGATGCGTCGGCGCGCCGCCAAGCACCATGCCAAGCTGCTGGATGGCATGCAGCCAGCGCGGCAGTGGGGCAAGCGACTCAGGGCCATTGCAGAACCGCGCAAGAGCGGTCTGGAAGTCAACACCGAAAGGAGTAGCGGAATGCATTAAGAGCCTCGTAGGCACTAGCACGCGTGGAGGCGGAGCATGAGCGAGGCGGTGCGGCGTGGCCCAGGAGTCTGAGCCACGCACGCTGCGGACTTTAGCAGCCCCGGGTGCCACTACTCCAGCCGTCGAGGGACACAATGATCGGACTCAGGAGCACGGCCTGGATGGCGATCTCGCGCAGGCGAGGGAGCGAGTGCATCACGCGAGCGGAAAAACCATCCCCGTTGTGCATCGCTGTTGAGGCGTCATCAAGATGCTCCTTTGCATCGTCGGGGCGGGCTGTGGTCGTCAGGGCACGGTCATCCATCACGGACCTCCTTGGTGACTCGCATCAATGCCACTATGACCGGCTGCGAGCCTGAGTAACCGCGGTTGCTAATCCCGTTGATGGGTTAAATTGTCGTTAGGTCGTAATGGGAGACGCAGTATAGCAGGGTTGATCGCCAAGGAGAATATGTGAAAAGGCACGACAATATGAATATTCTGTCATCCTGTCAAGACGAGGCTAGCCACACTATGTCTGAACGCTACGATACCCTATCGTACGCAATTAATCGTCGGCAATTACGATGCACTGCCGTACGTTCGGCGATACCATTCCACCAGTTGAATGCGCCCCATACAGCCGGTCTTGCGCCGCATACTCGTGATGTAGTTCTGGGCTGTGTGCGGATTGACACCCATCTGCTCCGCAATCTGCACTGTACCCATCTCTTGGACCAGCAGTTTGAGGGCGATCAGCTCTTTGGGTGAAAGTAAGGATTGCTGCCTGGTCTGCTCCAGGAACCGCGCGACCACAGGTGAGACGAAGAGCTCATCTGTCGCCACGACCTTAATGGCTCGCACCAACTCGCGAGAAAGCTCATCCTTGGTCACATAGCCACGGGCGCCGGAGTCGAGCAACTCCGGCGCCAGGTCAACCATACTGGAAAAGATGACTACGCCGATCTTGGCATGCTCGCGCTGGAGGCGACTCATCAGATTCAGCACCGAGCCACCCATCCCGCTCACGTCGAGCACAAGGATGTCGGGGGCTGTCTGGTTGAGCACATCGCTCACCGTCGCAAAGGAGCGAGCCACACCGACCAGGCAGATCTCTGGGTGCTGGGCCAGCAGGTTCTGCACACCGTCAACGATGATCGGGTGATCGTCGGCGACAACGACACGGATCGCGGCAGTCATCGGTTTCCCCTTGGTTGCTTGCGGTTCCACACAGGCTTGTAGCTGGGTTCAAGCCCAGTATAGTTGCCCAAAACACAATACTATCGATGTGAATAGGCATCAATGTAGGCTGTAGGGTCATAAACGAGCAATCTTCGCGCCTTTTTGCATATTCTCAAAACACCTCGCAGCCACTATGATGACGCCCCTGGTTCAAGGTTTTGTCGAGAGGAGTGTCGTCGTGACGAGCATTCTGGCACATTGCATCGGTCTGGGTGGAAGGCTTCCGATCTCTCTACAGGCGGCCATTGTCCTTCTCAACCGAGAGGGTGGCATTCGACGCTGCGAGGCTCGCGTGGCCGTGCTGGATTACCTGGGGTGGCAGCGCGAGGATATCTGCGAGGAGCTTGGTATCACGGTCGGAACAATCGATACCTACTGGCGGCGAATTTACAACACGACGGGTCGCCATGGCCGAGATGGGGCGCGCGCCTGGGTGGAGGGTCTTTTGTCCCAGGCTGGGGTCGATGGAACGCCAGCTTGGGATAGGTGCGCAGGAGCCGTCCATGCCTTGCACAGCCCTCAATTTGCATGTCCCACGTCTTGTCCAGAGGTGCGCCCGTTCTTTTGATCCTGGTTTTGTCCCGTTCCCCCACGCGATGCACACCCCTACACTCCTACCAGAGGCTCTTCTTCATTCCAAGGAGTGGCGTGGCTGCTGTTCTGACGCAGATTGGTCGCTTTGCATTGCTCCTGATGGGAGTAAGCTGGCTCGCGGCGTGTACACTGGTTCCCAGCTATCCGGAGGTGCAGCAGACAGCGCAGGCGGGCGGCTGCTGGCCGAATCGCCCAGCATATCCGACGCCTCCACCAGTTACCGTCACGCCCCCCGTGCCGCTCACGCCGACGCCCATCGGCTTTCGCTGGCCGACCGGCGTGCCAACGCCCACGCGCCTGCCGACAACCACGCCCTATCCGCGTTGCCCCCCTGCCCCTGGCGAAGATCTCGCCCCTTGGCCGACGCCCGTGCCACCGCAGCCGCCCTACCCGACCATGGCCGACACGCGGGCCGGCGGCAGCAGCGGGCAGAAGAACACCCTGCAGCTGCCCGAGGTCGTACTCACCATCGACGTTGCCGCTCACCCGACCGAGGGTTGGGCCGCAGTAGCGGCTGCCGTCTGGTCGGGCAGCGACAACCCCGAGCGGGCATTTGTCAGCGTGCTCCATCCAACAACCCGTACATGGACGCCGGCCCATCAGGTCGATATCGGCATCTCGTCGCTTGGGCGCTACACCCGCACCGTGCAGGTGGCGATCGCCGGCGACGGGACAGTTTATGCCGTCTGGGGCATGAGCGACCCCGACTTCAGCGACAATGACCCGCCCGGCCGGGTATGGGTCGCCGAGAGCCATGACTACGGGGCGAGCTGGAGCGCTCCACGGTCGATTGCCGACGACTGCCGGCAGGTGGCCGATGCGGCGTCGACTTTGGACGGCTGGCTGGTTGTTGGCCTCGGCTGCCACGACGGCCCGAATCGCGTGCAGCCCGCCATTGCCACACGGAGTCCCCAGGGCGAGTGGTCGCTGGAGCGCCTGCCCGGTGCAATCTGGTACTTCAGTGAGGGCGCCGTCGCCATTGCCGAAGATGGTGGAGCGCCGCGCGCGATCGTTGCGTTCCTCGCCGGGCCGAATGGCGCAATGGCCACCCCGCCGCGGGCGCTGCTCTTCAGCAAGGCCTTGGGTACCGCCGACGCCTGGCAGCTCGCCGTCCGCGACATTGACATTCCTGGTGTGGAGGAGGGGCCGCGCACCTGGCACGCCCGGGCCGTGGTCTACCGACCGGTCGGAGCGGGCACCGACTCGGTCACGCTGATGTTCTCGGATGCGAGTCAATCCAACGGCTATGCGCTCACCTCGCAGGATGCCGGCCGCAGCTGGCTTGCGCCGGAGTTGGTCGTCGCCCCGCTGGCCGGCGGTGAGCGGATCACGTTCGTCACCCCTGCCTACGACGCTGTGCGCAATCGGCTTGCCGCGATCTACACCTGCTGTGTCGAAGGTGGCTGGAGCAACGCCGAGCCGAGCACCCACTTTCTGCGCTGGTCCACACCGGGCAGCGGCCTGTGGCGCGATGCGACATTGGGGCAGCGCGTGCCGCTGATTCTCGGCGCCCGCGCATCGGAACAGACGGTGACGGCGCAGGCGCGCAACGCCGGCACAGCCTGGGTGGCCTGGATCGAGGGCGGGAACGCGGTCGAGGTGCGCTCGTTCGACCTCGCCACCGTGCTGTCGAGGGAGGAGCGCTAGCGATGCAGAAGCTCCTGCCCCTGCTTGCCATGCTGCTCGTGCTCCCCCTCGTCCTCGTCTGTGGAGTCGCCGGGGTGCTCGATCGTAGGAATAGGGGTGATGGCTAAATCTTGAATTAGGATGGTAACAGGATGTGGGTAACTCTACCAGAGCTATCGCATTTAAGACGCTGTTACGTATACGTACGACCGAACGGGCAACCGCACCGACGGCGGGCGCAGTTACGACGCGGCCAACCAGGTGAGTGGCGGGAGCTACGATGCGCTGGGCAACCTGCTGGGCGACGGCACGACGACCTACGCGTACGACGCGCTGCGCCGGGTGGCGAGTACCACGCGGGCCGGCACGACGACGACGAACGGGTACAATGGTGATAGCACGCTGGTGCGCCAGGTGACGGGGGCGACGACCACGCGCTACACCCAGGACCTGGCGGCGCCGCTGCGCCAGGTGCTCCAGGTGGTGGGCGGCAGCACCACGACCTACCTCTACGGCCATGAGCGGCTCGCCATCAACAGCAGCCCGCGTGTCTGGTACCTGGGCGACGGGCTGGGCAGCGTGCGGCGCACGATCAATGAGAGCGCCGCGCTGCTCGCCACGACCAGCTACGACCCGTGGGGCACGCCCCAGAGCGCCCTGAGCACCCCCTTCGGCTTCACCGGCGAGCTCAGGACGCTGCCGGGCTCACGTACTTGCGGGCGCGCTGGTATGCGCCGGGCGCCGGGCAGTTCACAGCACGCGACCCGTTTGGGGGGTGGCCGGAGCAGCCGTATAGTCTCAATCCGTATCAGTACGGTTACTCCAACCCTACTTTCTACACAGATCCCACAGGAAGAATGGTAAGAGCGTGATCGGATATTCATGCTGATGGAGCGAGGCGGCGGAGAAGCAGGCGAATGGATGCAAGATACACCATCGTTTCGCTGGAACTGGGGAGCT
>JAYUYB010000638.1:0-3188 GCA_043752655.1 Chloroflexota bacterium | reverse complement strand
AGGTGCGCGCCGCTGGGAGGCACGCTCGGTGCGGGCGTTGAGCGCGAGACGTCGGCAGTGCGTGTAGCCATAGATCACCTCTGGCCCCTCTTCCCTGCGGGGAAGAGGGGCGATTCTGCATCAGCCAGCTACTTCTTCAGCGCCGCGCGGGCCTTCTCGGCGGCGAGCGTGGCGGCCGCCTGCGGGTCATGCATGCCCTGCACGACCGTCTCCTGGTAGACGCCAAGCACCGCGTTGGCCGCAGCGTCGAAGTTGGCCAGCGCCTGCGGGTAGACCGCAGTCTGGAGCATATCTACGAACTGCTTGCGGGCGGGCTCGGCGAAGTACGGGTCGCTCTGGAGGGTCGTAATGGCCGGCAGGTAGCCCAGCTCCTTGATGAACTGAAGGTTGTTCGTGTCCTCCATCAGGAACTTCATAAACTCCCAGGCCAATGCCTGGCGCTCGGGCGTGGTCTTCATCAGCATCAGCGGGCGGCCGCCGAGGGTGCTATAGCTGGTCTGGCCCGCCTCCGGCACCGGCACCGGCGCGATACCAACGTCCTCGCCCATCGTCATCGGCGTGTCTTTGGCATCCTTCAGGTTCGGCTCCCACGAGTAGCCGTACTGGGGCCACATGCCGATCGAGCGGCTGAAGAAGTTCTTCTCCATGGTTGGCGGCGCGTAGCGCTGCGCCTGCGTCGTAAAGTCGAAGAAGGCGTCCATCTTGCACTCGGGCTTGTCGAACACAATGTCGGTGCCAAGCCGGTTCACCAGCGCGCACTGGTTTTGGTTGCCGTTCAGGTACAGCGGCTGCAGCATGTTCCAGTACCAGCCGCCCCAGGCCAGCGCATCGTTCCAGAAGACAGTCCCGTAGACCTTAGAGCCGTCTGCGCGCGGCGGCAGCGCCTGGATCTTTTGCGCCGCGTCCAGGAACTCCGGCCACGTCTGCGGCGGCTTCTCGGGGTCGAGCCCCGCCTCTTTGAACAGCTCCTTGTTGTAGATCATCGCCGTGATGTCGACCCCGAGCGGGACGTAGAAGTTATGGCCGAGATCCTGGTTGACGGTCTTCTCGTCCAGGCGCGCAAACAGCTCTGCGGCGCCAGGCAGATCCTCGAGCGGCACCAGCGCGTCGATCGAGGCGTACTTCGCCGGCATGTAGCCAAACGAGCCGGTGATCAGGTCGGGCTGGTTGCCAGCGGCGATCAGCGCCTCGAACGCGCCGCCCTCCGGCTCGTTGACGATCTCGACGGTGACGCCGGGGTGCGCGGCCTCGAATGTGTCGGCGAGCTTCTGCATCGTAGCCAGCATGGTGCCGGCGACAACTGCAACCTGGATTTTGCCTTCGCCCACTGGCGCGCTCGCCGCCGCAGCGGGCGCAGCCGTCGCCGCAACTGGCTCTGCGGCGGGCTCGGCAGCGGGCGCACTCACCGCCCCTGCCGCCCCTGCTGGTGCCGCCGTGGGCGCTGCGCTCTGGGCGCCGCCGCAAGCGGCGAGCAGCGCCACCAGCGCAAACAGACTGATCAAGCCTAGTCCCCGTCGCCGTTCCGGTCTTTTGGTGGTTCGCATCACAAAACTCCTTTGCGCCATCATTGGCGCCTGCGACCCAGGCCGAATCACAAGGTGACAACGTCGATGTTGCCAAAACGAGTGGAGGAGTGTAAGTGGCAACGGAGCTGGGTAGAGTAGGAGTGTAGCAGGGTAGCAAGGCGAAGGTATGAAGTTTCGTCATCTCGCACAGAGCTTTGGATCACTTGGACCGCGAACGGGCGTTTGGACCACGAATGGCACGAACGCGAGTTAGCGCTGGCCGCGTAGCCGGCTTCGCGGTGGTTCGCACGTTTTCGCGCCGTTCGCGGTCCAGACGTTCGCGCTATTCGCGCTCCAGACCTCCTCGGTCGATCAGCCTACTACCCGCTCGTACATACATTCCGTTCGGCAGGCGCACATACTCGGGCTGGGTAGCAAGGAACGCTAGCAGCTCACCCCACTCATCTGCCACCACGTCGGGCTAGAGCTGCCCAATGCTGTATGCGTAGTTCCACTTGTTATGCCCCGGTCGAAATGGACCCGCCGGAGGCCCCTTCGCCACGACGGGATCACTCTTGCCCAGCAGATCAATGCTGCGGCGCTCGGCGTAGTACGCAATCTGCCCCGCCGCGTGGACCGCAATGGTCGCCTGGGGGTCGGTGTTGCGCTTGATCAAGACGCCGAGCTGCGCGCGCGTGATGTCGGAAGGTAGCAGCGGCGCGTTGTGCGCGGCCCACTTCAGCCAGGGCTCGCCGGAGATCACGAGCAGCACTGCGAGCGCGAGGCCAACTGCTAAGGCGCCGTTCGCACGCAGGGTTGGCTTGTTCAGCTGTGCTAGATCAGCGACGAGGTAGCCGAGCGCGAAGCTACAAAGCATGATCAGGAACGGCATCCCCTGGGTGATATAGCGATTCGCCGCGTCTACAAGCGGCGCCTGGCCATAAGGCTCCGCGTAATCGCCGCCTGCGTACACAGAGTACAGGCACTGCACCAGAAAGAGGCCGAACAGCATGGCATGCCTGCGGCTGCGCATCTGGCGCCAACGGAGCACGCCAAATCCAGCCAGCACAAGCGGCAGCAGCACGTCGCGCGAGGCATACTCAACCAGCACCGCCACGCCAAGTGTTGCTCGCTCGGCAAGCGAAACGCCCATTACCTTCAGGTAATAGGTGTTGGGCAGCGGATCGCCAAAATAGCTTGCCTGAAGAGCGATGATCGCGGCTATTCCACCCATCACAGCCAGCGTCGGAGGCAAGAGCCGGAGCGGTCGCTGCCTGATACTGCCACAGGTGGCGAGGTAGAGCAGGATGAGCCCCGCTTGCAGCGCGCTATCCAGCCGAATGATCAGGGCCAGCAGGAGCGAGATCGCGAGCAGCAGGGCGGATCGCCAGCTGAAGCGCTGCTCAAGCGTGATCGCCAGCAGCGCCGACGTAGCGATCAGCAGCGTGATCGCCCCAACCTCCATGCCGCGTAACGACCAGAAGACCAGCGGAAAGTAAAACGCCGTCACGATGGCCGCGATCTGCGCGGCAATGGGCAGCGTGGGGTCGATACGTCGGCACAGCTGGAAGACCACGTAGCTTGTCAGCAGCAGACAGAGGGCAGAGCCTGCCATTACAAGCAGCGAGCGCGTTGAGGCGGACGCGGGCAGCAGGTGCAGCGCCGCCATGAAGAGCGTCCAGC
>JAYUYB010000637.1:0-3189 GCA_043752655.1 Chloroflexota bacterium | reverse complement strand
TAAGCCCGAAGGCCCGCCGACAAGCTGGCCCATCCTGCCCAAACAGTTCCCGCCGCACCGGGTAGCCTGTCACAAGCGCCCGCCGGTGGCCCGCACTCAGCCCCAGGCGCGGCAGCGCGTCCTCCACATTCACCGCCGTAAGCGTGGCGATGCGCGACAGCAGCCGCACCGCCAGGCCCGGCACCACATCGGGCAGGTAGATCATCGTCGGCACGCCCAGCGAGCGGGCCGCGAGGAAGAGCGGCACACACACGTAGCCGCCCGTGCCCAGGATCGCGCGGGGCCGCAGTGCGACAATCAGGCGGCGGGCCGCCCGCACCCCCTGGAGCATGGTGGCCGCCCCACGGGCCAGCCCCAGCGGGCCGCGCCCGCGCAGGGCCGCCGCCGGTAGTGCCTTGTAGGTTAGTGCGCTCTCAGCTGCCACGATCCGCTCCTCCATCCCGCCCACGCTGCCAACATAGACGATGGACGTTCGGTGCTCGTCCCTGTCCCCTGTCCCCTTTTCCCTGTTCCCTGCTCGAACGCTACCTTCTGCGATAGCCTCGGCCACTGCCAATGCCGGGTAGACGTGGCCGCCCGTGCCCCCGCCAGACAGAAAGATTGTCGAGAAAGGCGAGGGCGGGCCCGCGCCTGATGCTCGGGCCATCCGTGATCTCCTGGGGCTGGTGCCGCACCATCTGCTTCGAGATATTCAGCAGAAGGCCGACGGCGATCATGAAGCTGTAGAGCGAGGTGCCGCCATACGAGATAAAGGGCAGCGTGAGCCCGGTGAACGGGATCAGCGAGGTGGCGACGGCGATGTTTACTAGGGCCTGAAATGCGATCCAGCTGGTGATGCCCACGGCCACCAGCGCCGCGAACGGGTTGGGTGCTCGCCCAGCGATGCGGTAGCCCCGGTAGGCGATGATCCCGAAGGCGATCATCACGGCCAGCGTGCCGAGAAAGCCAAGCTCCTCGCCCACAATGGCGAAGATCGTGTCGGTGTGGGCCTGCGGCAGCCAGTTAAACTTCTGGCGCCCCTGGCCCAGCCCCTGGCCGAACAGCCCGCCGCTGCCGAAGGCGTAGAGCGCGTGGACAGGCTGGAAGCCGAAGGAGTCGTAGTATTTGTAGGGATCGAGGAAGGCCTGGATACGACCGTTGGTTGCGCCCACCACATTCACCAGCAGCCAGAACGAGAGGCCGCCCAGGCCGAGCGCCGCCGTGGTGTGCCAGAGGTTCGCCCCCGCCACGAAGTAGATAATCCCGCCGATCACCACGATCACCATCGCGGTCCCCAGGTCCGGCTGGAGCATCACCAGGCCACAGACCAGCCCGAGCATCACGCCAAAGGGGATGAGGCCGTAGGTGACGTTGCCAACCTTCTCGGAGCGGCGCGAGAGCCAGTCGGCAAAGTAGATGATGATCGCGAACTTGGCCAGCTCGGCGGGCTGTACGCTGAAGAGCCCGAAGACACCCTCGCCGAAGCGGATCCACGAGCGGCTCTCGTTCACCTCCGTAAGCGAGGCGGGCAGCACCAGCACCAGAAAGAGCAGCAGCAGGGCGATGCCCATCAGGTGAACCGAGTAGCGCCGCCAGACTCGGTAGTCCACGCGGACGGCCACGAGCAGCCCGACGGTGCCCACCGCCGCGCCCATCAGCTGGCGGATCAGGTAGTAGTACTGGTTGCCCGTGTAGGTGAAGGCCTCCACAAAGCTGGCGCTATAGACCATCACCAGTCCGAGCGCCACAAGCGAGCCGACCGTGGCGAGGAGCAGGTAGTCGGGTTTGCTGGTCTGGTCGGTCATACGTGGTTCCTCAATCAAAGCCCTGCCCCCGGCACCAGCAGCGCCAGGGCCACCAGCGCCACACCCAGGGCCGCCGCCGCGCTCCAGCCCCAGCTCGGGAAGCGCCGCACCACCACGGGCGGGTAGAGTTGGTCGTCCACCCCAATGCGGGGCGCAAGCGCGAAGCCGACGATCAGCCCGGCGATCAGGCCACCGAGATGGCCGAAGTTGTCGATGATACCTGGCGACGAGAAGCCGATCAGCAAGTTAATAAAGCCGATCGCCACGATGTTCTGCACCTGCGCCCGCGCCCCCGCCCCGAGCACCTGCCGGTTGAGGTAGAAGAACAGGCCCAGAGCGCCCATCAGCCCAAAAATAGCACCGCTGGCGCCCACCGAGGGCGCAGGCGAGAACAGGTACGAGGCGACGCTGCCGCCGATGCCTGCCAGGAAGTAGAGCGCCAGAAAGCGCCGCGTGCCGTAGATGCGCTCGCTCTCCGGGCCTAGCGCGTAGAGCGCGTAGCCATTGAAGAAGATGTGGATGAGGCTGCCGTGCAGGAAGGTGGCCCCAACCAGGCGCCAGAGCTCGCCATCCGCGATCAGGCTGTTGACCTTGGCCCCCAGCAGCACCAGCACGGGGAGCGAGGGCTGGAACAGGTTGCCGCTCAGGATGCCGCTGATCAGGTAGATCACCCCGATGAGCACCAGCAGCACCCAGGTGGCCCGTGGCTGGGAGAGCGGCAGCGGTCGCAGCACGGGGGTTGGCTGCGTGGGGATGGGCCGCGCCTCGCCATAGATCGGCCCTGCGCCAGCGGCTGGGCCAGGGCCGGGGCGGGCGGTTGGCCGGGGCTCCTCGCTGCCCTCGCTGGGCCGACGCGGGCCAAACTCCGACTCCATCCTGCGCAGGGCCGCGTCAAGGTCGTTGTTCTCGTCTGGTGGTTTGCTCATTGCTCGTCGATCAGGCGGCGGAACTCCTCGCCGCGATGAAACTCGTTGTTGAACATCCCGAAGCTCGCACACCCCGGCGACAACAGCACTGTGTCGCCCGGCTCCGCCAGCCCACGGGCCGCAGCGATGGCGGCGGCGAAGTCGTCGTATGGGCCGAGGACGGTGGACGGTGGACCGTGGACGGTCGTCGCCTCTACCGCTGCTAACAGCCGCTCCGTCGCGCTGCCTTGAAGCAGCACCAGGGCCTTCACGCGGCGGGCGATGGCGGCGCCTAGAGCCGTAAACTCCAGCTCCTTGTCGGCGCCGCCGGCGATCAGCACAATCGGGGTGGTGATCGCCGCCAGGGCGGCGAGCGCCGCCGCCGGGTTGGTGGCCGTGGTGTCGTTCACGTAGCGCACGCCATCCAGCTCGCGCACCAGCTCCAGCCGGTGCTCCACCCCCGCGAAGCCGCGCAGCGCCGCGCGGATCGCCTCGCCGTC
>JAYUYB010000636.1:0-7898 GCA_043752655.1 Chloroflexota bacterium | reverse complement strand
CACCCTTGTTCACCGTAGTTTACGCTGGTGCGGGCGCTCCACCCCTGTCTTGCACGTCCAGTGAATGTGCAAACATGTGCGATCTGGGTTAACACAACCAGCGGAAATCAGAGTACTCTAGTGCCCATATAGCAAGCTATGTGTGTAAAGCTGATGTTGCTTCATCTGCACAGACGTTGGCAGCGATGCAAACTTTCAGACCAGATTTGCTATGACTCATCGGTAGTCGCGTAGGATGTACCCTGCGCGTCGGTCAAGGCTGCTCCAGGGCGGCGCGTACCAGCGCCTCATTCAGCTCGGCGTAGCCCTGGGTCGAGCGTGGGTCGTGGTGGCCGAGCACACGCTGGACGATCTCGAGCCGCTGGCCCTGCTCGACCAGCTCGGTGGCGTGGGTATGGCGCAGCTGGTGCAGCGTGTAGCGCGGCTTGCCCGCCGCGTCGGCCAGACCAACTGCCGCACAGCCCTGCGCCTACTGGTAGTACAGGGCATCGTAGCTGAGCCGGGTGCCCCGGTTGGAACGGAGCAGCGGAGCGTGGGGCGGCTCGCTCTTGCGCTCGCGGAGGTGCGCCCGCAGCCCGCGCAGACTCTTGGGCGTGGCAGCAGGGCCAAGCACGACCATACGCTCGCTGCGGTTCTTCGCATCGCGGACGTGCAGCGCCTCGCGGCCCGCGACGAGCGCCACATCGCCGATAGTGAGTGCCCGCACCTCGCCCGCCCGCATACCTGTCTTGCGCAGGATAGTCAGCGCGCGATGGATTGACATTCACCCCTGGCAGGTGTATTCTGTGACTATAAATGCATTTCGGTTATACATCCACAGGATTGCGGCCATGCCAAAGGGGTTCAGCGAACAGGAGCGGGCTGCCATCCGCACCACCCTCCACGCCCGCGCCCGTGCGCTGTTGGCCAGTTCCAGTATGCGTAAGATCAGCGTGGAGGATCTGACGATGAGCGCGGGCATCTCGAAGGGTGCCTTCTACCTGTTCTACGCCTCGAAAGAGGAGCTATTCTTCGCGGTCATCCAGGAGTTCGAGGCCGAGTACCAGGCGATGCTGCTTGCTGCCCTCGGCCCGCCCGACGCTCCGCCGCGCGAGCGCGTGCGCGCCTTTCTCACGCGGGCGATGACCCTCTGGCGCACCCACCCACTCTTCCGCCATTTCGGCCAGGACGACTACGATCTCCTGCGCCGCCGCTTGCCGCCGGAGAAGCTGGCCGAGGGTATGCGTGATGATGACGCCTTCGCGGAGCGTCTGATCGCCGCCTGGGCCGCCGATGGGGTGATGATCCAGGCCACGCCGCCGCTGCTCGCCGGCCTGCTGCGCGCCCTGTTCTTCGTCGGCCTGCACGCCGGCGAGATCGACCCGCAGATCGACCCAGTGGTGCTCGACCGGCTGATCGCGATGGTTGCCAACGATATCACGTAGGCCCTCTCTGCCCGGAGATTTCCATGATCGACGTATCTGACTTGACCTACAGCTACCCGAAGGCGTCCGGCCCGGCGCTGCGTGGCCTGCACTTCCGCGTCGAGCGCGGCGAAATCTTCGGCTTCCTGGGGCCGAGCGGCGCAGGTAAGTCCACCACGCAGAAGATCCTGATCGGCCTGCTGCGTGGTTACGCGGGCCGGGCCTGCGTGCTGGGCCGCGAGGTAGGGGCGTGGGGCGGCGACTACTACGAGCGTGTGGGCGTGGCCTTTGAGCTCCCCAACCACTTCCTCAAGCTCACCGCCCGCGAGAACCTCCACTACTTCGCGGCGCTTTACCGAGGGAAGACCCGCCGACCGGTAGAGCTGCTGGAGCAGGTGGGCCTGGCCGCCGACGCCGACACGCTGGTCAGCCAGTTCTCCAAGGGCATGCGCGTGCGATTGAATCTGGCACGGGCGCTCATCCACAGCCCCGACCTGCTCTTTCTCGACGAGCCGACCTCCGGCCTCGACCCGGTGAACATCCAGAAGGTCAAGAAGCTGATCTGCGATGAGCAGGCCGCCGGGCGGACGATCTTCCTGACCACGCACAATATGGCCATCGCCGACGACCTCTGCGACCGGGTGGCCTTCATCGCCAATGGGCAGATCGCGGTAATCGACACGCCGCGTGCGCTCAAGCTGCGCTACGGCGCACCGGTCGTACGCGTGGAGTACGCCGACGCCGGGGGCATTGCCCACCGCGACTTCGCCCTGGCCGGGCTGGGCGCGAGCGCTGCGTTTGGCGAACTGCTGCGCACCCACGACGTGCAGACCATCCATAGCCAGGAAGCTAGCCTGGAGCAGATCTTTATCGACATAACTGGGAGGAGCCTGCAATGGGACGCTTAGCCCACACCCTGCGCTGGGACATCACGCTCCAGGTGCGCAACGGCTTCTACGCCGTCACCACGCTGGTGCTGCTGATGTGGGCGGCACTCCTTATCCCGCTGCCGGCCCTGGACACAGCCTGGCTGCTGCCTCCGCTCATCCTGAGCAACCTGGTGGTGGGCAGCTTCTACTTCGTGGGCGCGATCGTGCTGCTGGAGCGGGCCGAGGGCTCGCTGCTGGCCCGTGCGGTCACGCCGCTGCGCGGCGGCGAGTACCTGATGGCGCGGATCATCAGCCTGAGTTTGTTGGCCCTGCTGGAAAACGTGGGCATCGCCATCCTCTTCCAGGGCACCGGCTTCGCGCCGCTGCCGCTAGCTGGTGGGATCGTGCTGGGCACGGCACTGTTTTGCCTGGCCGGGCTGATCACGGTGGCGCCCTATGGTTCGCTCAACGCCTACCTGCTGCCCTCAGCGGCAGTGTGCGGGGTACTAGCCCTGCCAACGATCACCGCCCTGACGCGCTGGGAGCACCCGCTGCTCTACCTGCACCCGCTAGCGCCAGCCATGCTGCTGCTGCGGGGGGCCTTCCGGCCCCTGGCCGCATGGGAGCTGGCCTACTGTCTGGGCGCGAGCGCGCTCTGGTGCTTGGCACTGGGGCACTTCGCGCTGCGGGCCTGCCGCAAACTCACGGTCGAGGGGTAAAGTCGTATCGGAGGGAGATGTGTATGCAGACGATCCGCCTGATCCGCACGCTCGGGCCACTCGACGCCCGCAGCGTCCTGCGCGACCCACTCCTGCGCTGGGTGATCATCCTGCCACTCGCCTTTGCCCTCGCCCTGCGCGGGGCCATACCATCCCTGCTGACGCAAATAACGGCGTGGCTGCCCTTCACGCTCGACATCGGGCCACACTACACGCCCCTGATGAGCTACGCGCTGCTGCTGATCGCACCGATGCTGGCTGGAGTGGTGATCGGCTTCCTGCTGCTGGATCTGCGCGACGATGGGGTGCTGGCCGCTCTTCAGGTTGGCCCGCCGCGCCTGGGCGGCTACCTGCGCTACCGGCTGGCCCTGCCGACCCTGGTAGGTCTACTGCTTACCCCGGCGCTCTTTCTGATCGCCGGGCTGTCGGTGGGTGGGCCGATGGAACTCGCCTTGGCCGCCCTCGGCGCGGCCCCCGTGGCATCGCTCTACGCCTTGCTCCTCGGGGCCATCGCCCAGAACAAGGTGCAGGGGATCGCCTTGATGAAGCTCTCGGGGCTGCTTTTCATCCTGCCGGCGCTCTCACGCTACGTGCCCGACATCTGGCAACTGCCCCTGGCCCTGGTGCCTACCTACTGGCCAGCGCATCTACTGTGGGCGCTCCAGTCAGGTACTTCCGATAGGTGGAGCTACCTCATCGGAAGTTTGATCTACCCGCCGCTCATGTGCGCGCTGTTGCTCAGGCGCATGGAGCGCTGACACGGGTCGCTCCATGCGCCGCCGTTCCCTGCCGCCATCAGAGCCAGCACACGCAACACAAAGCTGCACCGCGGTATTGCCACGATGGTGCAGCTTTGTGTTGCGTGTGCTGGAACTATGTCAAAGTAAGGTATACCCTATCTCGATGTCAAATCCTCCCACAAAAGGCGTCAGAGTAGGGTTCTTTTTTGCCTTACTTGACAGATGCCGTAGCACGTTATAGACTTATTCCTGACACATGTGTCAGGAGGAACCAAATGAGCGGTCAACGAATCGGCTACATCCGCGTCAGCAGCTTCGACCAGAACCCCGAGCGGCAGCTTGAGGGTGTCTCGGTCGATCGGGTCTTCACGGACAAGGCATCAGGCAAAGACACCAAGCGCCCTGAACTCGATCGGCTGCTTGCCTTCGTGCGCGAGGGCGATACGGTGGTCGTGCATAGCATGGATCGGCTGGCACGCAACCTCGACGACCTGCGCCGCCTGGTACAGCAGCTGACCAAGCGCAGCGTGAGCGTGACCTTCGTGAAAGAAAATCTGACCTTCACGGGCGCGGACTCGCCGATGGCAAACCTGATGCTCTCGGTGATGGGCGCGTTCGCCGAGTTTGAGCGGGCGTTGATCAAGGAGCGTCAGCGCGAGGGTATCGCGCTCGCCAAGCAGCGGGGGGCCTATCAGGGGCGCACGCAGGCTCTTTCTGCTACACAGGCCGCCGAGCTGCGGCGGCGCGTCGATGCGGGCGAGCAGAAAGCGGCACTGGCCCGCGCGTTTGGCATCAGCCGTGAGACTCTGTACCAATATCTGAAGCGTGAGGGTTGAGGCAGACCTACACCTATCTCGTTAATCTTTCGTGAACAAGAAAATGGGTAAGCGATTATCCCATACGTCAGCGTGCAACACGCACAGCTCACTGCACGGAAGAGATATTCTGTGCAGTGAGTTGGTCTAGCCCCAGGAGCGGCCCAGGGTCAAAAAATCACAGGGGAGGACGCAACAAAGCGTTGCAGGAAATGGGCTCTTGCTCACTTTCGCTGATCCGCAGGCCCCCGCTCACGCGGCCAGGAGCACGCGCTGCCGCAGGAGGTCGAGCTTGGCGCGGCCATACATCTGCCTTTTCAATAGCTTCAAGCGCGTGACCTGCCCTTCCACCTGGTCGCTTGACCAGGGCAGCGTCAACCCGGCGCGTACTGCCGCTTCATCCTGGCGGATACCCTGCACAAACCGTTGCAGTGCGGGCAACCCGCTTGCGCTCGCCGCCTCCAACCATGTATCGAGGGCCGCACCGCGGCGCTCGCGAACCATCTGTATGAAGTCCTGGGTCAAGCGGTATAGGCGCGCCAGCGCGGGCTCCGCCACCTGCATCTTTGCCAGATCCTGCTGCTCATTCGCCGCTCGATCGTCCTCGGCCCGTAGGAAGAGAAAGGACGCTTGGTGTGGGGGATAGCGTGTCTCGCTTGGGGCTGGCAGGGTCGCAGGAGCGAGGGTTGCGGGTGGCCGATGGAGCGGCTTCCCATGGCGCATGGGCTGGAGATAGCCGACGATGGTGCGGTAGCTGCCCGCATAGCCCTGCGCTTGGATCGCACGCCACAGCTGGGTGGCCTTGTGGCAGCCGGCATCCCACCGCGCGTGGAGGTACGGCTTGAAGGGGTCGAGTTGCGAGGTGTCGCCCGTGCGCGCTTTCCGTTCCGGAAAGCCATCGGCGGCCAGCCACGACTGGATCGTGCGAACGCTGATGCCACTCTGCCGGCTGATCTCCGCCAGCGCGAGCCCTTGCTGATGAAGCACGATCACCTGTTGATACTGGCGATAGCGGGCCTCCCGGCGGGCGGCGCGGGCGGCGGCCTGGGCGGTAGTAGTAGGTGTCGTGCTTGGCGGTGCCGGAGGAATGGCATTATCCGCCAGTGGGGTGGTGGGCGGGGTGCGACCGAGCACTGTGCGGTGCTGCTGCAAGGTTTCTTCGATCGCGGTGCGCATATTCTGGACGATGTGCCAGCGGTCGGCAACCTGGGTGGCGGTCGGCGCCCCCGCTGTCGACCCAGCAGCATAGGTCGTGGCGCGATCCCGGCAAATGATCGTGATCCCGGGATGTGTTTTTAGCCAGGCTGCCCAGGTTTCCGCAGTGCGATCTGGTAACAGATCGATGGCCTGATGGCGTTCCAGATCGACCACGATACTGCCATAGGTTTGCCCTTTGCGGATCGCCCAGTCATCTACCCCAACGACCTGCGGCGGTGGAAGCGCGGGCAGTGGCAGGCGGCGAATCATGCGCAGCAGGGTCGGACGGCTGACCGGAGCGTGCTGCCGCACACATTGGCGGGCCCCCGCAGTACCGCCAAGTGCCAGGGCGGTATGGGCCTGCGTGTCGGCCAGGCGGGTGGTGCGGCGCGCATAGGGTTTTGTCAGAACCGGCAGTCGTTCCGCAAAGATCCGCCGTGGGCAGGTGAGCGCCAGACACCGGAAGCGGCGTACCTGGACAAACAGGCAGACGGCGCGCTCACCCCAGGCCAGATCCGCGAGGGTACGACCATACCGGCTCTGCACCCGCGTGCTCGGCTGGCCGCAGGCGGGACATATGGCGCTTGGACTCGTCGTGGCGAGCGTGAGCGAGATGGGCTGATCCGGACTCAGGTCGAGTGCCTGGAGTTGGAGGTCGGCGTCTGTGGGAAGCAGGTGGCGGATCAGGGAGCCAAGCGACGGCGGGAGAGCAAGGGGAAGAGCTACATTCATTCTTCCATGATAGTCGATAGGCACGCTGAGCGTGTTAATACTCCATCAGAATTTCGATCCACACCCGTGAACAGGCGCCTCAATAGCCGCGCCAAGCTCGACCTCCTGCGGCAGCGCGTGCTTCTGGCCGCGTGAGCGGGGGCCTGCGGATCAGCGAAAGTGAGCAAGAGCCGGAAATGCGCAGAATAACTTTGCACGTGACACCTAGATCGAGGGGCGCGCGTGCGATCATCTCTGCGGCATCGGTTCTCCTGCACCAAAAAAGTGTGTCGGTGCGCTACTGGCAGCAGCGCACCGGCACACTTTTTTAGTAGATAGCGCGACCGTGGAGCGCTATCGGCAGGGTGAGCCTGGCTACTCCGCGAACACATCCGTGACATCGTCCACCTGAAGAGTCTCATCGACAGTGCCATCGCCGCCCTGATCGAGATCGAGCGCCATCGGCTCGCCGTTGCCGGGCCAGAGCAGGTAGTCGACGTAGAGCACATCATCGGGATCGAGGATGATCCCCTCGGCACCGAAAATCTGCTCACCCTGGTCGTCATAGCGGGCCACCACCAGGCTATAGCTGCCAAACTCAGCGTTGTCGATTGAGTCGATGCTCAGCCAGCCCTCTTTGGTATCGAGCGAGAGATTGAGCGCCTCGCCAGCGGAGAGATCTTCGCCATAGACACCGAACTGGTAGTCAGCCTCTGGGGTCTCCACCGCCACGAGCAGGAAAGGAGTCTCGCCGCTCTCAGTGCGGTAGGAGATCAGGCTCCCATCGGGCGATACATCGAGTGTATCGATCTGGCCCGGCTCAAGGATAATGTCGCTGACCTCAAGGGCGTAGCCGGGGCCAATCATCGTCACCGTTGAATTGGCCGCCTCGCTCAGTCGGCTGCCGTCGATGCTGATCGTAAAGTCGATAGCAGTTGGGATATAGTAGACTGGCTCGGCATTCTCTTCCCAGACATTGACCCCAAACTTGTTGGCGTTTGAGAGCGAGCCGTCGATCTCATTGACGAAGACGCCATCCTTAAAGCCGATGCTGCGGCCCTCGGTATCGGTGATCAGCAGGTCGGCGTCGCCCTCCAGCCAGATCTGATTATACTGGGGCTGGCTCGCCTGGAGCAGCATGCCGCCGACGCGGGCGGTGGGCGGGATGTCGCAGAAGGGGCATAGCTGCTGATCAAGGCGCGGCCCGATCGGTGCCAGTTCAAGCGTGAGGGTTGAGGCGTCGCCCTCGTAGCGCCCCTCAGACTCGTCGGGGTTGGTCGAGCCCAGGTAGTTCCATGTGTCCTCATTGGTATCGACCTCAATCGCCCTGGCCTGGCCCGGGTAGTTGTTGTCGTAGACCATGATCCAATAGATGCCCTCGCCGCGATCTTCAATAGCGTAGGGCGTGACTGCGTGGCCGCCGGTGCGGTCGCTCATGTAGAAG
>JAYUYB010000635.1:0-3198 GCA_043752655.1 Chloroflexota bacterium | reverse complement strand
CTGCTGGTGAAAAGCGCCCAGAAGAAGACGCCCGAGTGGGTGGATGTCCACCCCGAGCAGGATACGTTCTTCTTCCAGCATCTGCTTGAGAAGTACGGCCCCACCCCGCCCAAGGCCACGATCAGCCCCGATGATGTGGCGCTGTTCCAGTACACGGGCGGCACCACTGGGCTGCCTAAGGCCGCGATGCTCACCCATCGCAACCTTATCTCCAATGTGCTCCAGATCAACGCCTTTCTGCCCAGCGGCGTGCCCGGCGGCGAGAAGGTGATGGCCGCCATCCCGTTCTTTCATGTGTATGGCATGACGGTCGCCATGCTCTATGGGATCTACCTGTGCGCCGAGATTATCGTTGTGCCGAACCCGCGCCCGATCGACAACGTGATGAAGATCATGCAGAAGGAGCGGGCCACGCTCTACCCTGGCGTGCCAGCCATGTATATCGGTATCATCAACCATAAGGATGTGGCCAGCTACGATCTGAGGAGCATCAAGGCATGCCTCTCGGGCTCGGCGCCGCTCCCGATGGAGGTGCAAGAGAAGTTCGGCCAGATCACGGGCGGGCGCCTGGTAGAGGGCTTCGGCATGACGGAGTGCAGCCCGGTGGCCCACGCCAACCCGGTCTTCGGCGAGCGCAAGGCTGGCAGCATCGGCGTGCCCCTCCCGGACACCGACGCCAAGATCATCGACCTTGAGACGGGCGCTGTCCTGCCGTTTGATGGCGAGTCCCAGGGCGAGCTGTGTGTGCGCGGCCCGCAGGTGATGAAGGGCTACTGGAATCGCCCTGAGGAGACAAGCGAGACGGTGGACGCCGACGGCTGGCTGCACACCGGCGATATCTGCAAAGTGGACTCCGATGGCTACTTCTTTATCGTAGACCGCAAGAAGGACATGATTATCGCCTCGGGCTTCAAGGTGCTCCCCCGCGACGTGGAGGAGGTGCTGTTTATGCATCCCAAGGTGATGGAGGCCGTGGTGGCCGGCATCCCCAACCCCGCGCGCGGCGACGACACGGTGAAGGCCTACATCGTGCCGAAGCCGGGCGAGAAGCCTACCGCCGAGGAGATCAAGGCTTTCTGCAAGCTGCACCTGGCCGAGTTTAAGGTGCCGCGCGAGGTGGAGTTCCGCAGCGAGCTGCCGAAGACCATGGTCGGCAAGGTGCTGCGGCGCGTGCTCGTGGAGGAGGAGAAGGCGAAGCAGAAGGCGGCCAAAGAGAAGGCGGCCGCGTAGCGCCCGAATGCAGGGAGTAAGGGCGCCCCTTGTGGGCGCCCACAAGGGGCGGCCCGACGAGGAGCATCTATGGACAAGCCCTGGCTCACATCCTACGAGGCAGGGGTGCCTCCTACCCTCAGCTACCCCGCCCAGACGCTCGGCGAGCTGCTCGCCGCGAGCGCTCGCACCTACGCCACCCAGACGGCCACCAGCTATGTGCTGCGCTACATGCTCGGCGGGCGCCTGACGATCGGCGGCAAGCTGAGCTACAAGCAGCTGGACGAGCAGGTGGACCGTATGGCCACGGCGCTCTACCAGCTGGGCGTGCGCCAGGGCGAGCGCGTGGCGGTGATGCTGCCGAACTCGCCGCACTACCTGATCGCCTTCTTCGCGGCGGCGCGCATCGGCGCGATTGTAGTGAACATCAACCCTACCTACACCAGCCGCGAGCTCGCCCATCAGCTGAACGACGCCGGCGCCGAGACGCTGGTGCTGCTCAATCTGTTCTGGCCGCGGCTCCAGGAGGCGCGCAGCGAGACGCCAATCAAGCGCGTGATCGTGGCCAACGTGTTTGATACGCTTGGCCTGCCCGCGCGGCTGCTGGTGCGGCGCGCCCAACAGAAGCTGCCCGAGTGGGTGGATGTGCCTGCGGCCCCGGATGTCTTCTTCTTTAGCGAGCTGCTGGCCAGGTACCCGCCCAGCCCCCCGGCGGTGGCGATCAGCCCCGACGATGTGGCGCTGTTTCAGTACACGGGCGGCACCACCGGCCTGCCCAAGGCCGCCATGCTCACCCACCGCAACCTGATCAGCAACGTGACCATGGTGGACGCCTGGGTGAAGGACGGCAAGCCCGGCGCTGAGACGATTATGGCCGCCATCCCCTTCTTCCACGTGTACGGCATGACTACGGCGCTGCTCTATGGCGTGCTGCTTGGGGCGCGCATCGTGACGGTGCCAAACCCGCGCCCGATCAGCACGGTGATGGAGATCATCGCCAAGGAGCGCTGCACGATCTTCCCCGGCGTGCCGGCCATGTATATTGGCATCATCAACCACAAAGATGTGGCCAGCTACGATCTGAAAAGCATCAAGGTCTGCGTGAGCGGCTCGGCGCCGCTGCCGCTCCAGGTGCAAACCCAGTTTGAGCAGATCACGGGCGGGCGGCTGGTGGAGGGCTACGGCCTCTCGGAGACCTCGCCGCTTACGCACGGCAACCCGGTGCGCGGCAAGCGTAAGGTGGGCAGCATCGGCGTGCCCTTCCCCGACACCGATGCGAAGATCATCGATCTGGAGACGGGGGTGAGCCTGCCGTTTGATGGCGCGTCGCAGGGCGAGCTGTGTGTGCGCGGCCCCCAAGTGATGAAGGGCTACTGGAACCGCCCCGAGGAGACGCTCGCCACGATCGACGCGGATGGCTGGCTGCACACTGGCGACATCTGCACGGTGGATGCGGAGGGCTACTTCTTTGTGGTGGACCGCAAGAAGGATATGATCAACGCCTCGGGCTTTAAGGTGCTGCCGCGTGAGGTGGAGGAGGTGCTGTTTATGCACCCCAAGGTGCTGGAGGCGGTGGTGGCGGGCATCCCGCACCCGGAGCGCGGCGACGACACGGTGAAGGCCTACATTGTGCCGAAGCCGGGCGAGCCGCCCACCGTCGAGGAGATCCGCGCCTTCTGCAAGCTGCACCTGGCCGCCTACAAGGTGCCGCGCGAGGTGGAGTTCCGCGACGAGCTGCCAAAAACGGCGGTGGGCAAGGTGCTGCGGCGCATCCTGGTGGAGGAGGAGCGGGCGAAGGCCGTGGTGGCGTAGGCGCAAGCAGGTGCATCCGCAGATTACGCAGATTGCCGCTGCACAGTGCCAGCCGGAACGGGCGGCGGTATGGCTGGGGGCGGAAATGGGCCGGAAATCTGCGCAATCTGCGGATAAAGAAGAGCGGCGCTACTGGCTTGGCGGGCGCACGCGCACCACGCGCAGGTTGGTGTCGCC
>JAYUYB010000634.1:0-3201 GCA_043752655.1 Chloroflexota bacterium | reverse complement strand
GCCGTATGCTCGCCGAGTACGTGGACAAGCTCTACCTGCCTGCGGCCACTCACGGGGCGAAGTGACGGTGGACGGTGGACGGTGGACGGTGGACGGTGTCTGAATCAGCGCTAGGCACTGCTGGTAGACGGTGGACGGTAGACGGTGGACGGTGTCTGAATCAGCGCTAGGCACTGCTGGTAGACGGTAGATGGTAGACGGTGGACGGTGTCTGAATCAGCGCTAGGCACTGCTGGTACCGTCCACCCTCCACCGTCCACCGTCCCTTCATTACCGTCCACCGTCCTTCGTCCACCTTCTAGAATTTTCTCTATAACAGTGTTTTCTCGCACCCTCACCCTCGGCCGCGTGGCGGCAATTCCCATCCGGCTTCACTGGAGCTGGTTGCTGATCTTTGGGCTGCTGGTGGCGGCGGTGCGGCCGGCCTACGCGGCCTACACCTGCGTGGAGCTGGCGCCTTGCGGCCCCGACGTGGGCCTGGCCGCGCTTCTGGCCGCCCTGATCGGCGGCTCGGTGCTGCTGCACGAGCTCGGCCACGCGCTGGTGGCGACGCGGCTCCTGGTGCCGGTGCAGAGCATCACGCTATTCGCCTTTGGTGGCGTGGCCGAGGTGGACGCCGAGGCGCCTGGCCCCGGCGCTGAGCTGGCGATCGCGGTGGCTGGCCCCGCCGTGAGCCTGCTGATCGCGGGGGCCGCCGGGCTGCTCTGGTGGCTGCGCGGCGGCCCCCTGTTTGGCGACGCCCTCACCCTGCTTGCCGCCCATCTCGCCCTGGCCAACACGATCATGGCGCTGTTCAACCTGCTGCCAGGCTACCCGATGGACGGCGGCCGCGTGCTGCGGGCCGCGCTCTGGTTCCTCAACGACGAGCTGCTGCCCGCCACGCGCAGCGCCGCCCAGGTTGGCCGGGCCTGCGGCATCCTGCTTGGCCTTGGCGGCCTCGCCGTTGCCGTGGCCGCCCGCGAGCCATTGGTGGCACTCTGGGCCGCAGTGGTGGGCTTCTTCCTCTACCGCACCGCCACCGCCAGCTACCACCAGATGCTGCTGCAGCTCGCCCTGCATGGCGTGAGCGTGGCCGACCTGATGCAGCGGCGGCTGCGCACGGTGACGGGCATCCTCACGCTGGAGCAGTTCGTGGCGCGCTACGTGCTCGGCCAGTCGGAGACGGGCTTTGCGGTGGTGGAGCCGAGCGCCGACCCCGACGAAGACCCGCTGCTGCTCGGCCTGATCACCCTGCGCAACCTGCGCCGCTTCACCACGGCCCAGTGGTCGGAGCGCACGGTGGCCGAGGCGATGACGCCCGCCGCCCAGGTGGCCTCACTGGCCCCCGGCACCTCGGCCTTCGACGCGCTCTACGCGCTCAACGCCACCCCCAACGGCCTGCTGCCCGTGCTGGAGGGGCCGCGCCTGGTTGGCATTCTGCGCCACCGCGACATGGCGGTGTTTGTGCAGGTGCAGCTTGCGCGGAAGAACGCAAAATGAAAGCGGAGGAATGCAAAATGCAAAATGCAAAATACCAAAGCGCTAACCCGCCGCAGGTGGTGGACAATTTTGCATTTTGCATTAGCATGGCCCCGCTCTCCACCATCTACACCATGCTCCGCCAGCATTTCGGGGCACTGCATGGCCCAGAAGCGACTCGCCCCTGGTGGCCGATCTTTAGCGCGGACCCGCCTTTCGAGATTCTGGTGGGCGCGGTGCTGGTGCAGCAGACGCGCTGGGAGACGGTGGAGGCAGCGCTGCTGCGCCTGCTGGACGCCGAGCTGCTGGCGCCGCCCGCCCTCGCCGCCAGCGACCCTGCGATCCTCGCCGCGCTGATCCGCCCCGCCGCCTTCCACACCCAGAAGGCCCCAGGCCTGATCAGCATTGCACGCCGCATCTACGAGCGCTACGCGGGCAGCACCGCCCTGATGCTCGCCCAGCCGACGCCCGCGCTGCGCGCCGAGCTGCTCGCCCTGCCGCGCATCGGCCCCGAGAGCTGCGATGTGATTATGCTCTATGGCGGCGGCCACGCTGTGTTCGTGGTAGACGAGTACACGCGGCGGCTGTTCGAGCGGGTGGGGGCGGAAGGGAGGACCACGAACGACGGGACCACGAACGGCGCGAAAGCGGCGAAAGCCACGAACGCGAAAATACGAAGGCGCGAAGCGGAGCTTTCGTTCTGGCGGCGTGGCAGCTACGAGCAGCTGCGGCTCGCCATTGAGGCGGATCTGAGCCAGCACTCAGCACTGCGCGAAGCGCACTCAGCACTTAGCACTCAGCACTCAGCACTGCGCGAAGCGCACTCAGCACTCGCCCCGCTCTACGCCGACTTCCACGCGCAGATCAACGAGGTGTGCGTGCGCTACTGCCTGGCGCGGCCGCGCTGCGACGGCCCGCCGGCCAGGCGCGTCTACAGCCTCCAGGAGGGGCGCGAGAGCTACCTCGGCTCTGAGGCGGGCTGCCCGCTGCGCGCCGTCTGCGCGCACTATCAGGCCCAGGGCGCGCCACCAGCCTGAGGCGACACGGCCTACACGGGCTCGGCCCAGATACGCGCCCGCAATGTGTGGGTCGCGCCGGGCGCCAGGGTTACGCTGTCGTGCAGGGCGAGCGCCGTCTCCACGCAGAGCATGCCCTGGTACTCGTCGTCGCCAAAGTCGGCGAGGCGCCGCGCCTTCTCGACCCACGGGTTCCAGACCACCGTGCTGCGGCTGCCCGCCTTCTGCACCACGATCCGCCTGCCAAGCAGCTCATCGACGATCATGGTGGCGTCGCCCGCATCCTGGTAGACGCGGTCTACCTCGCTGGCGATGCTGATCGGCCCCTGCTGGAGCTGATCTTCGCCTGTAAGCTGATCGAGATAGCGCTTGTCTTCCAGGCCCAGGATCGTGGCGCGGGCGATGTCGGCCACGCCAAAGTAGCTATGGAGCGCACCGCCGCAGGTGAACGGCGTGTCGCCGCTGTTGCGGATCAACAGGGCCACGTCGAGCCGCGTGCCAAGCGTGATGGTGAGCTCAAGCGCAAAGGCGTGCGGCCAGAGGGCAAGAGTGGCCGCGCTATCGCGCAGGCCAAGCCGCAGCCAGGCGCCGTCGTCGGCCAGGCCGCTCGCCAGAGGCTCCCAGCTGAGCGTGCGCACGAAGCCGTGGGCAGGCTTGCTCGGGTCGCTTGGGTGGGGGCCAAACCAGGGCCAGCAGATCGGGATGCCGCCGCGAATAGCCTTGCCCG
>JAYUYB010000633.1:0-7915 GCA_043752655.1 Chloroflexota bacterium | reverse complement strand
CCTTGTCGCGGCCGGCGGGGGCGATGTCGCCAGGGAAGCTGCCCCAGCGCTCGTTGATGCGCTCCTGGTCCTGCGGGCGCAGCCAGCCGTTGAAGCTGTCGCGGCTTGCCATCACCGGCTGTGGGATGGGCGGATGGCCGTGGGGAAGGGCAGACATAAAGCCTGCCCCGACAGTGTTACCGTCCACTGTCCACCGTCCACCATCAATCGAGCCCGCGATACAGCGCGCCATGGTGGCCGGGTCGCGGGGATACTCGCCCACGCTGTAGCCAGCGGCCCTAAGCTTATCGAGCAGGGCGATCAGGCTGGCGGGCACATCGAGCAGGGCGGCGGTGGCGGTGTTGCCCTGGCCGGGCGGGTAGTTATAGACAACAATCGCCAGCTTCTTGTCGCGGTTGGCGGTGCGGCGCAGCTGCACAAAGCTGCGGGCGAGCGTGCCGAGGCGGGCGAGGCGGTCGGGCACGGTGCCGATCTCGCTGCCGCGCATACCGCCGAGCACCACCGGGGCCACGGCGCCGTCCATCTCGGGCAGCGCGAACATCATGGTCGCCTGAAGCGGGCCAACTCCGTGCTCGCGCCAGTGCTCCTCATCTTGCACAAACAGCGGCGAGGCCACCATGTACGGCACATCGAGCTTGCTCAGCAGCTCGCGGGCCACGCTTGTGGTGAGGCCAGCCTTGGTTGAGCCGGCGGGGCCGCCCACCAGCGGGAAGCCCATCGTGTTGACAATCGCGTCCACATTCAGGCGCGTCAGCCACTCGCGCACCACCACGTGGCCCTCGATGCCCTGCACAAAGATCGGCAGCACCCGCAGGCCGGCCGCCTCCAGGGCGCGCACCACGTCGTTGTGGTAGGTGGTGCCGCCGATGATATGGCTGCGAAACGAGAGCACCGCGACCGTGCCGAGCGGAGACAAGGAGACAAGGAGACCGGGAGACCGGGAGACACCTGACGGCAGCGACGGGCTGTCTCCTTGTCTCCTTGTCTCCTTGTCTCCTTGTCTCCTTGTCCCCTTGTCCCCTTGTCCCCTTGTCGCCCTAAAGCGCTCACGCTCCCAGGCCAGATACTCCTCGGGCTTACTGAAATATTTAGGTGCGTCGGGGTGAGCAAAGCCCATGCCGGGCAGCTCCACGGCGGGCGGCACGGCGAGCTTGGCGTAGCCGCAGTACTCGCGCAGGATCAGCTTGAACATACTCGCCGTGTTCGCCACGTCGCGGTTGTTCCAGTAGGTGGTGACATTCGTCCAGTTGCGGAAGTCGGTGAGGCGCTTGCCGGGGAGGAAGTTCACGAGCTTGCTCGTAATCTTCTGAAGCTTTACATAACCATAAAGCGTATCTTCCTCGCGGTTGCCGACCAGCAGGCGAGCCACATTCTGCACAGGCTTGGGCATGCCGCCGCCAGCCTTGCCGCCCATGCTGTAGCCGCCCACCTTGGTGAGGCGCATCACCTCGGGCAGGCCCTCGAACGCGAAGACCACGGGCGGGTCGTGGCGCTGCACGGCGGGCACGAGCCACTCGGCCGTCTCGGCGAGCGTGATCAGCGAGCTCATCAGGCAGGCGCAGCGGGCGATGGCGGCCTCGACCTCGGCGGGGCGCCGCTGCACGTCGCGGTCCTCGAAGACGTGCAGCCGAAACTCGGGCACGAGTTTGCGGACCTCGGCCTCGGCCTGGGCAAAGAGCCCCTGGCTGTAGCGCTGGAGGCCAAGCACCATTACGAACTCAACTGGCTTCGCCATAGCTCCCTCGCTACGCAGATTGCAGATTGCAGATGGTTGAAGTGTGTTTACTATTATCCAGTGAAGTGCAGAAAAGCACAAACTTTGCGCTTTATGTACAAGCGCTGTGCAGTGTGTGCCGACGACCGAGCCGTTTGGACCACGAACGGCGCGAACAGCTGCGAACCACCGCGAACCCGGCCACGCCCGTGCAGTTTCGTGTTCGCGCCGTTCGTGCTCCTTCGCGCCGTTCGTGGTCCAGACGGCCTGGGGTACAATCGCGCACGCGCATGGACATTAGACGGTAGGGTCTGGCACCGTCCACCGTCCACCGTCCACCGTCCATCGCCCACCGTCCATCGTCCACCGTCCACACAGCGTTCGACAGCGCCAAAGGCGTATGCTACAATCCCTGACTGGAGCGCCGCAGAAGCTCCAACGGAGGGTCGCAGCATGCGGATCGAGCGGAACCTGGGCATGGATCTTGTGCGCGCCACCGAGGCGGCGGCGCTGCGCAGCGGCCGCTGGATGGGCCGCGGCGACAAGCCCGGCGCCGATCAGGCCGCCGTGGACGCGATGCGCTACGCTTTGGACAGCGTGCCCATGAACGGCGTGGTGGTGATCGGCGAGGGCGAGAAGGACGAGGCCCCGATGCTCTACGTTGGCGAGCATGTCGGCACCGGCGACGGCCCCGAGATGGACATCGCCGTAGATCCGGTGGAGGGCACGACGCTGCTCGCCGAGGGCATGCCCGGCGCCATCGCCGTGATCGCCATCGCCGAGCGCGGCGCGCTCTACAACTGGCAGGGCATCGCCTACATGGACAAGCTGGCCGTGGGCGAGCGCGCAAAGGGCGTGATCGACATCAACGCCCCGGTGGCCTACAATGTCCGCGCCGTGGCCCGCACGCTCAACAAGCAGATCGAGGATGTGACGGTCGTGGTGCTGGATCGGCCGCGCCACCAGGATCTGATCAAGCAGATTCGCGAGACGGGCGCCCGCATCAAGCTGATCCTGCACGGCGACGTGAGCGCCGGAATTATGACGGCGATCGAGAACCCGCCCGCCGACATCCTGATGGGCATCGGCGGTGCCCCAGAGGCCGTGATCACGGCGTGTGCCCTGAAGTGCATGGGCGGCGAGATCCAGTGCAAGATCTGGCCGCGCAATGATCAGGAGCGGGCTCTGGTGGCCGAGCTTGGCTTAGATGCCGCCAAGGTGTTTACCACCAAGGATCTCGTGCAGGGCGAGAACGTCTACCTCGCCGCCACCGGCATCACCCCCGGCGAGTTTTTGCGCGGCACCGAGTATTTCGGCGGCGGCGCCCGCACCCACAGCGTAGTGATGCGCTCGCGCTCCGGCACGATCCGCTACATCGATGCCACTCACCGCTGGGATAAGCTGATGCGGATCAGCAATATGCCGTATGGATGAGTCTTTCTGACGACCCGACGACCGACGACCGACGAGCGCGAACACGGGTAGCTGTCGTCGGTCGTCGGTTTTCCATAGACCCTATGCAACAGCCCCAGCTTCGCGACGCCCTGGTTCGCTCGCCACCCCTGATCGCCGCGCTCACCCTTGCCCTCGGCGGGGTAATTGGTGCCGCCACAGCTCTCGGGCCGATCTACGCGCTCGCCGGCCTCGTGGCCCTGCTCGCCGGCATGGCCATGCTCGTGAGCACCGAGGTGGGCCTGCTCGTCGTGTTCGCCGTCATCACGCTGATGCCCTTTGCCACCTTGCCGTTCAAGGCGATCATCACCCCCAACTTCCTCACGCTCGCCCTCGTGGCCCTGCTCGGCGTCTGGTGCCTGCGCCTGCTCGCCCGCCCCGACGCCTACGATCTGCGCGTTGGCTACATCGGCCTGCCCCTACTCGGCTTCGTGGGACTCACCTTCTTCTCGCTCTACCTCGGCGCGCGCGGCCTGCCCGATACGGCCACGTTGCACAACTATGCTAAGTTTGTGCTGGGCGTGCTGCTCTACTTCTCGCTGGTAAATTGTGTGCGCGCCCGCTGGCAGGCCCGGCTCGTGCTACGCGGCCTGATCCTCAGCGGCGGCCTGGCGGCCCTGGTGGCCTTGCTGCTCTGGGCCATGAACGACCAGCTGGCCCTACGGCTGCTGGTGAGCCTCGGGCGGCTTGGCTACCCCACCAGCGGGCGGGTGCTGCGCTACGTGGAGGACGACACCGACGGTCTGGAGCGCGCGATCGGGCTCTCGGTGGACCCGAACAGCTTCGGCGGGATGCTGGCTCTGGTGCTCGCGCTCGCGGCTGCCCAACTTGTTGCTCAGCAGCCCCTCTTACGCCGCTGGGTACTAGGGTGTATTGTAGGGGCGATGGCGCTGGCCTTGCTGCTCACCTTCTCACGCGCGGCCCTGTTCGGCACTGTGATCGCGGCGGCCTACCTGGCCACGGTGCGCTACCGGCGCCTCTGGTGGGTGATGCTGGGGGCAGGCGTGGTTGGCGCGGCGCTGCTGCTCGGGCTTGGCTACGCCGAGCAGTTCTCCAGCCGCGTGGTCAGCGGTGTGCAGTTCCAGGATCAGGCCCAGCAGATGCGGCTCGCCGAGTTCAATAACGCCTTTGCGATCATTCAGCGCTACCCGGCCTTTGGGATCGGCTTTGGCACCGCGCCCGACCTAGATCTTACCGCAGGGGTGAGCAACATCTATCTGGCGATCGCGCAGCGTATGGGCCTGGTTGGGCTTGCGGCCTTCCTCGCGATCGTGGCGGCCTGGTTTATCTCCTCCCTGCGCGCCCTGCCCGGCCTGGACGAAGAGCGCGCCAGCTGGGTGCTGGGCTGCCAGGCGGGGCTGGTGGCGGCGCTGGCAGTGGGCCTGGCGGACCACTACTTCTTTAATATCGAGTTCAGCCACATGGGCGCCCTGTTCTGGGGCGTCGCCGGCCTGGGGGTGGCGATCAGCGCGCTGCCTGGGGTGGAGCCGGTGGACGGTGGAGCCGGTGGACGGTAGACGGTAGACGGTAGACGGTAGACGGTACACATGTGAACAAACAGGCGACGAGTAATGAGCAGCCCCCGACGATTGACCCACGCTGGGTCGGCTTTGGCTTCGCCGTCTTTGCACTTGCACTGCTTGTCTACGCGCTCGCCTCTGCCACGACGTCGCTCGCCCTTGCCGCCCTGTTGGCATTTGCCGCCCTTGCCCCGGCCCTGGGCCTGCTCACGGCGCCGCGCAGGGCTGGCCGCCGCCTGCTGGCGCTGGCCCTGCTGGTAGGCTGTGTGGCGCTGGCCTTCGCCGTTGTGGCCGCTAGCGGCGGGGCCGCCTCGCCGCTCTGGCCCGCCCTGCTTCCGCCGATCTTCGCCACCCTGCTGCTGCTGCCTGGTCGTCCCGGTGTTGGCATCACGGCCGCAATCTGGCTTGGCTACGGCGCCTTCACGCTGGTGGCGCCGCCTGATGAGCGCCTCCCCGCAGCCGCCGCCTGGCTGCTGCGCGGCGCCGAGGTGGGACTGGTAACGCTGCTCGTGGCACGCACCGTCAGCGCCCAGCGCGCCCTCAGCGCCCGCGCCCGCACGCGCGAGCTGGCCCTGCACAGCTTCCTGGCCTCGTCTAACCGCCTGCGCATCTCTACCAGCGTGCAGGGCGTGCTCGAAGAGGTGGCCGGCGCTGTGCAGGCCGCAGGCGACTTCGACTGTGTGACGCTCAGCCTGCTGGACGAAGGCCAGGCCAGCGTGGCCGTGGCGATTGGGGCGAGCGGCCGCCGCCTGGGCGCTGTGGAACGTCTGCGCTTCCCCTATGCGGAGCTGGCGGCGCGTATGGAGCGCGGCCGCCCCGTGGGCGCTCACGCCGTGGAGGTGGACACGCTGCCCTTTCGCAACCTGCCCGCCGAGCAGCATCTGGTGCTGCCCCTGCGCACCCAGCACGACACGCAGCTCGGCCTGCTCACCGTCTCCACCGCGCGCCAGAGCCGCGCTATTCTGGACGAGGCGCTGCCGCTGCTGGAGCTGCTGGCCAACCAGGCCGCCGTGGCGATCGACAACGCCGACCTGTACGCTACTATGGCGCAGCGCGTGCGCCACGCCACCGCCGACCTGGAGCTGGGCGCCGAGGAGCTGCGCCGGGCCCGTGATCGGGCGGAGGTGCTCTACCAGATCGCCCGCGCGCTCTCGCTCACCCTAGACGAGCGCCAGGTGCTTGATCAGACGCTCAGCCTGATTGTGGCCCACATGGGCTGCGAGCGCGGCGGGATTATGCTGCTGGAGCCCAACACGGGCCGCCTGGTCTACCGCACCACCCTGGAGCGCCAGCGGGTTGATCCGCAGGGCGTGCTGGAGCGCGGCCAGGGCCTGGCCGGCTGGGTGCTGGCGAACCGCGTGCATGCGATTGTGCCCGACACCACCCAGGACGCGCGCTGGCAGGTGCGCAGCCGCTTCGACGCCGTGCCCCGCTCGGTGCTGGCCGTGCCGGTGATGCTTGAGCACGAGGCGCTGGGCGTGCTGCTGCTGATCCACAGCGAGGTGGGGCACTTTACCGTCGAGCATGCGCAGATCGCCACCGCCGCCGCTGCCCAGGCCGCCGCCGCGCTCTCTAAGGCCCAGCTGCACCGCCACGTAAGCCAGCAGAGCGAGCAGCTGGGCGTGGTGGCGCGCCAGCGCGAGGAGGAGGCCAGCAAGCTGATCTCGGTGCTGCGCAGTATCGGCGATGGCGTAGTGGTGAGCGACCGGCACGGCCTGGTGCGGATCGTGAACCCCGCAGCCGAGGCGATCCTGGGCATCCGCGCGGAGGCATTCCTGGGGCGACCGATCAGCGAGCTGCCCGGCGTCCCCGCCGACATCGAGGCCGTAGATGATGCGGAGCGCATGCAAAAATTTGCCGTGGGCGAGCGCACCGTGCGCGCCCACTGCGCCACCGTCCAATCCTCTAAGCACGAGCCGCTTGGCAGCGTGGTGGTGTACCACGACCTGACGCTTGAGGAGATCGCCGACCGCCTGAAGACCGAGCTGGTTGCCACGGCCTCGCACGAGCTGCGCACCCCGATGACGAGTATCCGCGGCTACGTAGATATGCTGCTGCTCGGCACGTTTGGCGAGGTGCCCGAGGGGCAGCGCGAGCCGCTGCGCGTGATCAAGGCGAATGTGGTGCGCCTGGTGCTGCTGATCGAGGATCTGCTGGATATGTCGCGGGTGGAGGCGGGCGAGGTGCAGCTGCGGGCCGAGCGGGTGGACGTGGGCACGGTGCTGAGCGAGGTGGCGCAGGTGCTGGCGGGCCAGTTCCGCGAGCGTCGGGTGGGCCTGTCGCTCGATCTGCCGCCAGGACTGCCGCCAGCCTCGGCGGACCGGCAGCGCCTGGAGCAGATCGTGGTCAACCTGATCGGGAACGCCTGCAAGTACACGCCAGGCGGCGGTGAGGTGCGCGTGGCCCTGCGCAATGGTGGCGGCGAGCTGCGGGTGGAGGTGCGCGACACCGGCGTCGGCATCCCCGAGGAGGCGCGGCCGCATATCTTTACGCCGTTCTACCGCGCCGACAACCCGCTGCGCGACGAGGTGGGCGGCACCGGGCTGGGCCTGAGCATCACGCGCAAGCTGGTGGAGCTGCACGGCGGCAGGATCTGGTTCGAGAGCAAGGTGAACGAGGGCAGCACGTTTTCTTTTACGCTGCCGCTAGGGTAGGCTGTGATACAATCGCGCCCCTACTAGGAAGGTGTCCCAATGGCGAAGCCCCCAGTAAAGCAGGTCCGGCTCGGCCGCAACGCCCCGTGCCACTGCGGCAGCGGCAAGAAGTACAAAGATTGCCACCTGCTGATCGAGGAGGCCACCCGCTCGGAGCAGCTGCGCCTGCGCCAGGCCCAGGACACGCTGCTGCCCAAGATCATCGAGGCCGCCCAGAGCATGCCCGAGCAGTTCCCAGCCGCCTTCGAGCGTTTCTGGCAGGGCAAGTACAACCTTGAGCAGATGCAGTCGCTCGACAGCCTGGAGGATCGCGGCGCCGAGCGCTTCCTGATCTGGCTCGCCTTCGATGTGCGCGGCCCCTCTGGCCACACGCTTGTGGAGGAGCTGGAGGCCAGCGAGAGCTTCGACGCCGACCCCGTGGAGCGGCGCCTGCTCGCCACCTGGCGCCCGGTGCGCCTGCGCCCCTACGTGGTAGACGCGGTGCGCAAGGGCCAGGGCATTACGCTGCGCGATATGCTGGAGGAGCGCGTCTACCAGGTGGCCGACTACGGCGCCTCCAAGCGCCTCGACGTGGG
>JAYUYB010000632.1:0-7920 GCA_043752655.1 Chloroflexota bacterium | reverse complement strand
TTATTGTATCAGTTGTGACACTTCGCAGCCACTAGCGTGGCGCGGCTGCTTGGCCCAGCCCGCTTGCCCGTCGTTGCGGCGAAAGATGCGTGGTACATGCACATGGCTCGCTACTCCACGAGGCCCAGCGCCCGCGCCCGCTTCAGCGCCTGCGTGCGGCTCGTCACCTCAAGCTTAGCGTAGAGGTTGTTGATATGTTTCTTGACGGTGCTGAGGCCAACCACGAGCTTGGCAGCGATCTGCTCGTTGCTCAGGCCCTCGTTGATCCAGCCCAGCACCTCAAGCTCACGCGGGGTGGGCTGCTCGGTTAGTGCTGAGTGCTGAGTGCTGAGTGCTGAGCGCACGACATGGGGCGGCGCGGCCAGTTCGTGCTTGGGGAAGGCGTTGAGCAGGCGATCCGTGTAGGCTCCAAGAGTCTCGTTTTGCGCGTCAGGCTGCGCTCGGCAGTCAATGAGTAGCAGCTGCATGGGCTTGCCGAGATCCACGAAGCTGCGCACGTAGCCCTCGGGCTGGGCCAGGGCAAGGGCGCGGGCGAGCTGGGCCTGGGCGGCGGCGGGGTCGCCGGCGGCGCGGTAGGCGAGGGCGCCGAGCGCGTAGATCTCCACGAGCGAGGCGGCGCGGCCCTGGGCCTCGGCGAGACCACGCAGCCGCGCGAGCAGGCGCAACGCCTCTGCGGGGCGGCCCTGGGCGGTGCGCAGCTGAGCGAGGGCCAGAAAGTCAACCTCCTCCATGTAGCTCAGCTGGTCGGCGGGGTCGAGCTGCCGCTCCTGATCCCAGGCAGCGGCGGCGGCCAAGTCGCCGAGCAGCAGCTCAAGGCGGGCCTGCTCGGCGGTGAGCCAGTTGACGAGGCGGGGCACGCCAGTGGCGCGAGCGTAGGCCAGGGCCTCGGCGATAGTGGCGCGGGCTGCGGCAGCATCGCCACGGGCGCGCTGCACTCTGGCCAGCCAGATTGGGCCCATCAGCAGGATCTCCGCGTTCGCGCCCTGGCGGCCGAGTAGCAGCCCGTCGTGGAGCAGCGCGGCCGCGGCGTCTAGCTCGTCCCACTCGTAGCGCAGGCAGGCGAGGCCAAGGTAGGCGGCGCCTGCCACCGGCACGGGGCGGGGCGGTGTCGTGGGGCGCGGTGGAAAGAGCGCGGCGCCGCAGCTGATCGCGTCCTCGTAGGTGCGGGCGGCGCGATGGAGCTGGCCGGTGCGGGCGTGGAGCTCGCCGAGCAGGCGCAGCGCGTAGATAGCGATGATCGGCATGCCGCCGTCCTGGCCGGCCCGTGCGGCCTGCTCCAGCGCGGGCGCGGCGCTGCCCAGGTCGCCCTCAAGATACAGCGAGGTGCCGAGCATCAGCAGCACCACACCGCGCACAAGCACGCTGTCGTCGGGGAGGGCCACAAGGGCGCTGCGCGCCAGCGCGATCGCCCGCCCGGTCTCGCGGCGCAGCCCGGCCACGGTGGCGCGCACAGCGAGCGCCTCGCTGGCGAGATTGCGGGGCGTGTAGGGCGCCGAGAAGGGCGCGGGCGCGTTGGGGTCGCCGCTGTAGGCCGCGAGCGTGGCCTCCACCACCACAAGCGGCGCCTCGACCGCCTCGAACTGGCCGGCGATGGCGCGTCCCCAGGCGTCGATCAGGCAGAGCGCAGGGCGGGCGCGTACTATGGCGGGCGGCAGGGCGGCGAGCCAGCCGAGCACCGTGGCCACCTCGCTGCGCAGCAGCAGCGGGCGGCCCTCGCGCTCCACGATCAGCGCGGCGTCGGCGGCGTCGCCGGCGGCGAGCTGCTGGGCGATAGCCTCGGCGGGCATGGCGTGGGCCTCGTACCAGACGGCGGCGCGGCGGTGCAGCAGCGCTGGCCGGGTCGGCTGCTCGCGCCGCAGCCGCTCGCGCAGGAACTCCGCAAAAAGCGCGTGGTAGCGATACCAGCGGCGCTGCTCGTCCAGTGGGTGCAGGAACAGCCCCTGACGCTCAACTTCGTCCAGTAGGGCGACCGAGCGCCCGTCCTCATCGTCGTAGAGGGCGTCGCAGAGCTCGGTGGAGAGCTGCTCTAGGATGCTTGTGTCGAGCAGGAAGCGTTGCAGCGCGGGGGGCTGGCGGCGCAGCACCTCATCGGCGAGGTAGTCGAAGAGGTGGCGGTTATTGCCCGCAAAGGCGGCGATGCGGGCCTGAGGGTCGGGGCTACCGCGCAGCGAGTAGGCGGCGAGCGCGAGTGCGCCGGCCCAGCCCTCGGTGCGCGCGGCGAGGGCGGCGGTGGCCGCAGGGGGGAGGCGCAGGCCCGCGCGCTCCAGCAAGGTGGCGACCTCCTCGGTGGTAAAGCGCAGCTCGGCGGCGCGCAGCTCCACAAGCTGGCCGCGTAGGCGCCAGCGCGCCAGGGGGAGCGGGGGCTCGGCGCGTCCGGCGATCACGAGGCGCAGGCCGGGCGGCAGGCGCTCCACCAGGGTGGCGATGGCGGCATGGATCGCGGGTGCATCGATCAGGTGATAGTCGTCGAGCACGAGCACGCCCTGGGCCTCCAGGCGGGCGAGCTCATCGGCCAGGACACCGACAACCACCTCGGCCGGGGGCGGGGTGGGCGACTGGAGCATCGAGCGGGCGTGGTCGCCCGCGCCGGGGGTGAGCGCGTCGAGGGCCGCGGCGACCGCCACCCAGAAGCGGGTAGGATCGTTATCGCGCTCGTCGAGCGTAAGCCAAGCGGAGGGGACAGGGAACAGGGAACTGGGTACAGCCGCGTCCGCTTGTCCGGTGTACTCCCCTGTACCCTGCGCGAGCCAATCGGCGAGCAGCGTCGTCTTGCCAAAGCCAGCGGGGGCGATCACTAGGGTGAGGCGGGCGGGGGCGGCAAGCAGCGCGGCAAGGCGCGGGCGGGGCACGAGGTTGGTGCCCGCAGGTGGCGGGGTAAGCCTGATGGCGAGCGGCAATACAAGCATAGGCCGAATCGGCTATGGGCGTGTCGGAAGTGCGGGCGCAGCTTCGAGCGAGCCGAAGACGGGCACGGGGGCGCCGAGGGTGAGGCCCTCGGGGGTGAGCGGACACAGGTAGGCGTACAGCTCGACCCCGCAGTTGATGGCGTGGCGCAGAGCGCGGCCAAAGTCGGGGTCGATCAGGTCGTCGGGGACGAAGGCGAGCGCACTGTGGCGCTGGATCACGAACAGCACGGCGCAGCGCTGGCCGCTGCGGGCGACCTTCGCGAGCAGCTCGAGGTGCGCACGGCCGCGCTCGGTTGGGGCGTCGGGGAAGCAGGCAAGGCCGTTCGCCAGCTTGCCCACCGACTTCACTTCGAGCAGACAGGCGGTGACACCCTCACCGAGCCGAAAGTCGATTCGATGATCGCCCACTGTCACCTCGCGCTGCACGCGGGTGTAGCGGGCAAATTGGGGGAAGGCGCCTGCGGCAAGCGCGCTGGCGATAAGCCGGTTCGGCAGCTGCGTGTCGAGCGAGACAAGCTCGTCGTGGCTGTAGACGCCAACAACCTGGAAGGCCGTCTTGCGGCCGAGCTCGTCGCGGGGGGCGAGCAGGAGACGCGCGCCGGGGGTGAGTAGATCCAGCAGGCGGCCGCGGTCGGCCATGTGGGCGCGCACAAGCCGAGTGCCGAGCCGGGCCTCCACGAGCAGCTGGTTTGGGCGGGCGACGAAGCTCGCCTCGACCAGGGGGCCGCTAGCGGTGAGGGGCACGCGCACAAGCATAAGCCATCCTAAGTGCCTGGGCGACGCGCCGCAACGGCACGTCTGGCGCACATTATAACATGCTGCGCTGCGTCCCCGCCGCAAGGCTCCCGCTTGACAGTAGTGCTACACTATAGACGACCCCTCCCCCTAGGGGGGGGTAGGAGAACAACGATGGCAGGCGACCACAAGCAGCAGCTCCTCAGTCGGCTGAAGACGATCGAGGGCCATGTGCGCGGCGTGCAGCGCATGGTCGAGGCCGACACCTACTGCATCGAGCTGCTCAAGCAGACGCGGGCCATCCAGCAGGCCATGCTGAAGCTGGATGCCCTGATCCTGGAGGAGCACCTGAGCAGCTGTGTCACTACCGCCATCCAGAGCGACGACGTTGGCGAGCGCGAGCGCGTGGTGCGCGAGCTGATGCAGGTGTACGAGACGAAGCAGGCAAGCTAGCGGCGATGCCGCACAAGGAGTTTTACCATGAAGATCGATCAGTATCGTGTGCCGGGCGTGTCGTGCCAGCACTGTGTGGCGGCGGTCACCGAAGAGGTTGGCAAGCTAGCGGGCGTGGAGCGTGTGCAGGTCAACCTGGACAACAAGCTTGTCACGGTCGAGCACGGCGACAGCGTGGCGCCCGCCAGCATCATCGCGGCGATCAAAGAGGCCGGCTACGACGAGGTTGCGCCCGTGGCCTGAGACCGGGAGACAAGGAGCATCGCTCGCTGCGCTCGCTGGGGAGACAGGAAACAAGGAGCGCCTGACGGCATGCCGGGGCTGTCTCCTGGTCTCCTGGTCGGCGAGCTGGCCCATAGGCGGCGCCAGCTGATCGTTGGCGTGGCCCTGGGCCTGCCGTTGTTCCTGCTCGCCATAGCCCGCGACTTCGGGCGCATCCAGCCCTGGCTGATCGGCGCTAGCGCCGCGATAATGGCGCAGATGCCGGGCGCGAGCATGGCCGAGCTGATGCCGCACAGCGCCGCCCGCGACGATCTGCTCAACTGGCTCTTCCTCGCCCTGGCTACGCCGGTGCAGTTTTTCAGCGGCAGAGATTTCTACGTGCATGCTTGGAAAGCCCTGCCGGCGCGCACGGCCAACATTGGCACCCTAGCCTCTGGCTGCTGCTGAGCGGCGGCGCTCCACGTCTACTTTGAGACGGCGGCGCTCATTATCACGCTCATCCTGGTGGTAGCTGAGGGCGATGTTGCCAGCTGCTGTGAAGGAGCGAGGATGAAAGTATTCAGCGCTACTACGATGATCGACGCCACGCCGGAGACGATCTGGGCGATCCTGACCAACGCCGCTGCTTACCCTGAGTGGGACCCTAATGCAGATCGGATCGAGGGCCAGATCGCGCCTGGCGAGACCGTCACAGCCTACACCAAGCTGAGCCCTGGGCGAGCTTTCCCCGCCAAAGTGAGCGAGTTCGTGCCTGGCCGGAAGATGACCTGGAGCGGCGGCATGCCATTCGGCCTGTTCAAAGGCGTTCGCACCTTCACGCTCACGCCGCAAGGGGATGGCACAACGCTGTTCACGCTGCGCGAGGAGTTCAGCGGGCCGCTGCTCGGGCTGATCGGCGGCTCCATCCCCGATATGACCCAGCCATTCGAGCAGCTTGCGCTGGGGCTCAAGCGGCGCGCGGAGCAGGGCGCCTAAATAAGGCGCTGCTACGCCGCCTCCGCCCACTCCAGGTACTGATCCAGTGGGCCGTTGAAGTAGACGTGGACGACCTGGTTGAAGGTGATGCGCTGCACTGCGGCCCAGACTTCGTCGTCGCTCGGGCTGTGAACCACGAGCATGCCGCGCTCGGGGGCGTACTCGTCCTCGCCAGGTGGGATGACGAAGGCGAGCCACTCGCTGGGGTAGCGCGCCTCGACGGCGGCGATCAGCTCGGCGCGGCCCTTCTGTACCATCCCGGTGTACGGGCAGCCGCAGCCACAATCGGGGCCGCAGCTGCTATGGTCACCCGTGCCGCACGAGGGCGCTGTGCCACCGTGATCGGCCGTGGTCAGGTTTATCATTACTGGCATAGGGCGATCTTACCTTACTTACGTTTCCAACGCAAACCTGGCAGAAAAGCGCACCGACACAGACAGGCTTTTGGATTTTGCATTACCTAATCAGCTCCAGCCCGCCCATGTAGGGCCGCAGCACCTCGGGTACGACGATGCTTCCATCCGCCTGCTGATAGTTCTCCATAATCGCGATGATCGTGCGCGGCAGGCCCAGGCCCGAGCCGTTGAGCGTGTGCAGGAACTCGGGCTTGCCGCCGGGCTCGGGGCGATAGCGCAGGTTGGCGCGGCGCGCCTGGAACGCCTCGACATTCGAGCACGAGCTTACCTCCAGCCACTCGTTCTGCCCGGGCGCCCAGACCTCGACGTCGTAGGTTTTGGCTGAGCCAAAGCCGATGTCGCCGGTGCAGAGCAGCTTGGTGCGGAAGGGCAGCCCGAGCAGGCGCGCGCACTCCTCGGCGTCGCGGCGCAGCTTCTCCAGGGCGATGTAGCTGCCTTCTGGCCGCTCGAACATGTACATCTCCACCTTGTCGAACTGGTGGCCGCGCTTGATCCCGCGCACATCGCGGCCAGCGCTCAGCTGCTCCTTGCGGAAGCATGGCGTGTAGGCCACATGGTGGATCGGCAGCCGCGCCGCCTCCATGATCTCGTCGCTGTAGAGGCTCGTGATCGGCACCTCGGCAGTTGGCACCAGCCAGAGGCCCGCCTCCTCGTCGCGATACAGGTTGTCGCGGAACTTGGGCAGCTGGCCGGCGGCCCAGAGCGCCTGCTCCTTTACGACGAAAGGCGTGTAGACCTCAAGATACCCCTGCTGGATGTGCAGATCGAGCAGCCACTGGATGGTGGCGCGCTGAAGGCGGGCGCCGTGCCCGCGCAGCACATAGAAGCGCGAGCCGGCCAGCCGCACGCCCTGCTCGAAGCTGATAATGTCGAGGGCCTCGCCCAGTTCCCAGTGGGGCCGGGCGGGGAAGGCGAGCTGGCGCTCCTCGCCCTCCTGGTAGATCACCGGGTTCTCGCTGTCGTCCTTGCCGTCCGGCACGTCCGGGTGCGGCATATTGCGGATCTCCAGCATGGCGGCGCGCTGGCCCTCCTCAAGCTGGGCGATCGCTTTGTCGAGCGCGGCGATCTGGTCGCCCACACCGCGCATCTCGGCGATCTGCACGGCGCGCTCGGCGGCGTCCGCCATTTTGCTGATCGCCTTCGAGACCGTGTTGCGCTGCGCCTTCAGCTCCTCGACCAGGCGCAGCTGCGTGCGGCGGGCCTCGTCGAAGGCCAGCACTTGGTCCACCAGCGTGGTGTCGAAGGCGAAGCGGGCGAGCTGCTGGCGCACGTAGTCGGGCTGCTCGCGGATAAGCCTGATGTCGAGCATTGGTCACTCCTTGACTGTGTGATTCGTCTGGCTTGGGGCGCCCACAAGGGCGCCCTTACGATGCATCAGAACTGCTCGGTGGCGGATCATCTGCGAGCTGGCGCTACCTGCTCATCTGCTGGAGCACGCGAATGATCTCACCGAAATTGACACCGCTCATGTCTCCGCCGTTGAACCCCTGAAAGATCTGGATGGCCTGAGCGCGCTGGATTGGGTCGGCGATGCGATAGGCCGCCAGGTAGATGCGCTCGCCGTCGCGGATAAAGTAGGTGGCGTAGGGGCTGCCACCGCGCTCAAGCGCCTGCGCTACCACTTGGCGCACAAGCGGGTGTGTCACCAGAATCAGGCCGTTGTCTGGGGCGCCGGCCGGCAGCGCGGCTGCGTCCGCATTGTCCTTATCGTCTGCTGGCGCCGACGCAGTGCCCCACGCCGGCGTTGGAGAAGATGGATTTGGCGGCTGCGCGTAGTCGAGCGGCGAAAGGCGGCGCGGGAAGTCGCCCCAGGCGCGGTTGAGCATATAGGCGGCAAGGCCGATTGTTAGCAATGTCGCTACAACCACGATCACGATGACTAGAAGGTTCATGTATCTACCCCGACTCAGATCAAGCTATAGCTCCAGCTCAGCGGCTGGCCGTCCTGGTAGGGCATCACGCCGTGAAACTGGCGCGGGTCGGCGCTGAATACAAGCGGTAGAAAGTGGCGATCGCCAGGCCAGAGCGGCAGCTCAAGCTGGAGCAGGCGCGATATAGGCACCCACTCCAGGCTACCCTCGGCGTTGCTGGCGGGCGGCTCGCCGCTGAAGCGCGTGATCAAAAAGATAAAGCCGAGCCAGTGCTCGCCGTGCTTGCCGAAGCCTGGCCAGCTGATTGTGCCGCGCAGCGTGAGCTCCAGCGCCTCCAGCTGA
>JAYUYB010000631.1:0-7923 GCA_043752655.1 Chloroflexota bacterium | reverse complement strand
TGATCGATGAGGCCTTCAGCTGCTACGACGTGATGCCTTTCGGCCTGGAGATGGATACGTTCAGCACCTACGCCCTCGGCCAGTTCCAGAAGCGCCTGGAGCGCCTGGAGGCCGCCCGCGGCCGCTCGCTCGCCGAGATCGAGCGCGTGACCGCCGCCGTGATCGCCAGCGACGACGGGTAGCGTGGCGCAAAAAAAGCTCCTGGGAAGGTTCCTCCTTCCCAGAAGCTCATCTCGAAGCTGGAGTGGTTTTGCGCTAGAGCTCGCGGCCAAGCAGCTCGCGCAGGAGCTCGTCGGGGCTGGGGCGCCTGCGGCGCGGGCGAACCTGTATTAGCGCGCCCAGGGCGAGCATTACGGCGCCCACCAGCACAAGCGGGCCGGGCACCGCAGCACTGGTCGCCGCCGTCTCTGGCAGGCTCACTGGGGCGGCGTTCGTCGTGGTGGCGGGGAGCGCCACTGGCGCCTCGACGCTTGGCGCCGCGCTCGCTGTTGGCTCGGCAACCTTGGGCGCCACATCGACCATAATCGGCGCGGGGCTGCTGAAGAAGAGGTGCTGCACTGTCGTGCCGTCAGACTGCACCTCCACGGGCAGCATGCCCTGTGCTGCCACGCCCTCGCCGCTGCGCAGCTGCAGGCCCACGCTGTAGCTGCCAGCAGCCAGCCAGTGGTCGTAGTTGCCGCTGCCGTCGCTGAGCACAAGGGTGTCGTTCACCAGCACCAGCTTGTCGGCGGCGGGCGCGCCGGTGCGCGAGTCGATCACGGTGCCAGTCACGCGGCCGAACAGCGCTGGTGCGTCGTCGTGATCGTTGGGAACGTACTCGGGCGTGGGCACCAGCGTTGGCCGCGGCGAGGGCTGGAGCGCCGGCATCGCCGACGCCGGGATGGCGGTGGGGGCCATCGCCATCCCGAGGGCCAGGGCGATTACGCCGCAGACCATCAGGGAGAAGCTTGTCATGTGTCGTCGCACGGGCGGGCTCCTTTGAATACGTGAGATTGAGTGCTACGGCTCGTTGCGGGTGAACTCGCTGGTGAGCGTGGCCTGCAGGAATTCCGGCGGGAGCGGGCCGAGCAGCACCGTGAGGCTGCGCTCGGCGCGGTTGTTAGTCTCGTCAATCTCGCTCAGTGCGCCGTTCGGGTCACGCTGCTCGCCGCTTGCATTACGGTTCCAGCTGTCTACAATGATGTAAATCCGGCTGGTGCCATTGGCGAAGAAGCCAGACCAGTTGCTTGAAGCTGCCCGGAAACCGTTCGGGTTCGCGGCGCTAGACGGGCTGCTTGTAAGCGTCGCGCTCTGCCCCGGCTGCAGCGTGCCCTCGTAGAACCAGGCCATGCCGAAGCAAGGCTCCAGCGTACAGAGCTCGTTCCAGGGCTCGTTCACCAGAGGCGCGTGCGACGGGTTGATGTACAGGTCTACCCAGAAGCCGCTGGCCGGGCCGGTGCCCTTGTTCGTCACCGTAGCGGTGATGCTGGCGGGCTTGCCGGCGGTGGGCGTCTCCGGGCTCACCGTGAATGCCACGGTGAGATCGGGCCGCTGGGGCACGCCGCGCAGCAGCGGCAGGAAGATCACACGGCCAAGCTCCTTGTAGCCCTGGTCTACGTTGGCGAGGGCGACGCCGGAGGCGATTGTTAGCGGAACCACGGGGCCATCGCTGTCGCTCGTGTCTGCGCCTACGTTCGCCTGCACCGCCTGGTAGCGCGCCGCCGCGCTGAAGCGGAGCGTGCCCGCGCCGGCCGGCAGCCCTGTAAAGCTGTAGCTGCCATCGGCGGCGGTCGTGGCCGTGTAGCTCGCCGTGTCGCCCGTGAGCGTCGGCGTAAGGCTCAGTGTCACCTGCACTCCGCCGATACGCCGGGTGTCGCTGGCGTCACGGATGGCGTTCGTGTTGTCGTCGATCCAGGCGAGGCCGCTCACACCGCCCGTGCCGCGCAGGCCGGCATCCACCCCGGCCCGGATCTGGCCGCTGATAAGCGTGAGACTCGCGGTGGTTCCGTCCAGTCTCGCGTCGTTGTCGCCGTCGCTCTCCAGCGAGCCGGCGCCGTCGTTGGCGAACACGTAGCCGGCAGGCGCGGTGAAGCGCAGGCTGTACGTGCCCGGCGTAATGTCCACGAAGCCGTAGCTGCCCACCTGGCCGCTGGCCGCCGTGATCTGCGTAGCTACCTGGCTGCCGTCCTTCAGCAGATCCACCCGCACGCCGGGCACGCCCCGCTCGCTTGCGGCGTCGTAGCTGCTGTTGTCATTCAGGTCCAGCCAGACCAGATCGCCCACCGAGGTGGCCTGGTAGAAGCCGAAGTCGAGGTTGGCGACGGCGGGCGGCAGAGCTACGGGGTACGCGCCGCTGGGGTCGCTGTCAAGCGCATCGTCGCTGCCCTGGTTCGTGGCTGAAGGCAGGTAGCCGAAGGGCGGCGCTACGCTCAGCACGCGCCAGCCGCTGCCGGGCGGGACCCCAGCAAGCTGGTAGTTCGCCGCGAGGCCCAGGCTCGCCGTGGAGGTCGTGGAAAGCGTGATCGTCGGGTCGCTGCTGTTGATCAAGCCGCCTGTGGTGCTGATCGCCACCGTCACGGTTGCCCCAGCCAGGCCAGGCTCGCCTGTGGTCTGGAGCCCGTCGCCGTTGAGGTCGGCCCAGACAAGGTCGCCGATGGTGAGCGCACCCACGTAGCCAGCGTCCAGCGTGCTGAGCGTGGTATTCGAGCCGAGCGTAAAGCTGTCGGTGCAGCCAGCGTCGGGGCCGCTCGGGTTCACGTCGCTGTTGTCGTCGGTAAGCAGCGCGGCGCCCTTGCCAACGTAGGCGAAGTCGGCCGGCAGGCTGAAGCAGAGCCGGTAGCTCGCGTCGCCCCCGCCCAGGCCATTCGGCTCTATGGCGCTGAGGCTGCCACCGCTGTCCTGCGGCGTCACCTTAACCCCGCCCAGGCCGGTCGGATCTACCCCGCTGAAGCTGTAGGCGCCATTCGCGTCGGTGATGGCGGTCTGTGTGCTGCCGCCGCTGCCCTCCAGCGTCACTGTGAGCCCCTCCATGCCGGGCTCGCCTACCGTGAGCAGATCGTCGCCGTCGCTGTCGAACCAGGCTGTGCCGCTGATCGTGCTCTGCTTGTAGTAGCCGAACGGCGCGGTGCTTGCCGCCTGGCCGCTCGTTACGGTGATGCCGCCAACGCTGCCGCTATTGCCGGGCGAGCGCAGAAAGCTGGCCGGGTCGCTCGGCAGCGTCAGGCTGTACGTGCCGGGCTGCACTGTGAATGTGACCAGGCCCGTCGCGTCGGTGGTGTCGCTGTCGGACACGTTGCCGGTAAGGTCTACCGTGATGCCACTGAGGCCGGGCTCGCCAGGCTGGAAGCTGTTGTTCACAGCTACCTGCTCGTCAAACACACGGGCCGTGATGGTGACAGGCTGGAAGTAGCCTTGGTCGCGGGTTTGCGCGGTATCGCCTGCCGCCAGCGTCTGGCCAGTCAGGTCGCCGTCGCTGTCGCTGGCGTCGGGCGCCACGTTGGCGGTGGTAAGCTGCCAGGCTGGCGTCGCTGTGGGCGGCGTAAAGCTCAGGCTAAATGTGCCGCCAGGCAGGTTGAGGAAGTTGTAGACCCCACCGGGCGCGACGCTGTTCAGCGTGCGGGTGAACGTCGTGTTGAGGTAGGTTGTGGGGCCAACAGTCACGTTCACGACGTGGCTCAGATCCACCTGCACGCCGGGGAGGCCGCTGTCGCCCCCAGATTGCCCGTCGCCGTTGGCGTCCACAAAAGTCCTGCCGTTCAGCAGCTTGATGCCGGTAAGCGCGGCGTCTACGTTCGCGACGGTGGCACCTGAGACCACGCCGAAGCTGCTGGTGCTGCCGGTGGCGGGCGGGCCGGCGACGCTGCTGCGGATGTCGTTATCCGTGCCGCTGGTAAGAAACTGGAAGTCGCTCGTGCTCGGGTTCGTTACCCGCACCACGAACTGGCCGGGCAGCAGTGTGGGCGTGCCGTCGCTGCTGTAGCTGCCGTCAGCCGCGGTGATCACGCTGTCGCTGGTGTCGTCGCCGCCGCCGATGGCGTTATCTGCGCCGAGGCTGATCACCTCCACTGGCATGTTGGCCAGGGGCGGCTCGCCTGCGTCGCGAACGCCATCGTTGTCGCTGTCGAACCAGACCTGGCCGCTCACGGTGACAGGCTGGTAGTAGCCGTGGTCGCGCCGCTCGGCGGCCCCGCCGATAAGGCTCTGGTTGAGCAGGCCATCCGTGGCCGAGGCGCCGTCACTGTCGGTGTCGCTATCGTCGGCCACATCGGCGTAGGTTTCGATGTAGCCGGGGGTGACGGTGGGTGGGGTGAAGGCCAGATCGAAGCTGCCGGTGGGCAACTTGTCGAAGCTGTAGGCGCCCGTGGCGTCGGTGAGCGGAGCCCGGCTCAGGGTGAGCGGGTTAGCGCCGAAGGTGAAGCTGAGATCGAGTGCGACCTCGACCCCCTCCAGAGCGCCATCGCTGGCCTCGCCGCGCACGCCGTTTGCCGTGCCGTCCACAAAGGCGGTGCCGCTAAGGGTGGTAGTGCCGGTGAAGCCGGCGTCGAGCTTGGCGAGCGCCTGGTCCGAAGTGGCGTCGAGCGCGTCGGTGAGGCCGTAGGTGGTGGCGACAACAAGCGTCGTGCCGGTCACATCGCTGTCTGCGCCCTCGTCGGCGCCCACGTTAGGCGTCACGAAGGCGAAGGCGCCGCTGTCGGGGTTGCGGAACTGCACCACGAGGCGACCGGGCGGAATGGCCCGCGTCGCATCGAAGGCGTAGGCGCCGCCCACATTGGTGGTTGTGCTGAAGGGCGTCAGGTCGTCGGCGGTGCCCAGTGTGCGGTCGGGGCCAGTGTGGATCACGCGCACGTCGGTGGCCTGGAGCGGCGCATCGCTAGGCGCGCCGTTGTTCACATTGTTGAAATTCAGGTCGTAGAAGACGCTGCCCGCGACCGCGACGGGCTGGAAGAGCGCGGCATCCACGCCTACATTCACGCTGCCGGCGCTGATCGCGAAGCTGGGGGTGCGATACACGCGGCCTAGCCCGATTTGGGCGCTGAGGTCGTTCTCGTCGGCGGCGCCAGGGGCGGGGGCCGGGTTCACGCCACTGTAGGTGGCGGTGCGCAGTAGGCTGCCGAGGTAGGCGGCGGGTACTCCGGCGGGCGAGGCGGCGGTGGGGTCGAGCGTAAACTGCGCGTAGTAGGTGCCGGCGGGCAGCGTGGGCACCGTGTAGGCGCCGGCGGCGCTGGTGACAACGGGCGCACCCACGGCGACATCCGCCGGGGTGAAGAGCTGCACGGTAACGCCAGGCACCGGCGGCTCGCCCACATCGAACAGGCCGTCACCGTCGCTGTCTTCCCAGACGAAGTTCCCGAGCTCGGCGCGGGTCACACCGAAATCCGCGCCGGTAACGGCAGGTGCGGCGTCCGTGAGGCCGGGCGACTGGATGACGACGATGCGGTTGCCGTTGACGTTGGTGCGAACGACTCCGGTGGAGGCGCCGAGGCCATTGAGCAGGCCGCCGGGCAGGAAGTTCGCCTCGTCGAGGACGATCTCGTACTGGCGGCCAGGGGCGACGCCGAGGGGCAGGTTATCGAAGCGGTAGAAGCCGGGGCGCAGGCCGGAGACGGTGGTTAGCGTTGAGGGTTCGCCACCATTCTGCACGCCGTCGCCGGGTGTACCGCCGCCACGTCCGTCGTCCACGAAGAGCCGCACGCCATTGATGCCCTGAGTGTCCTCTCCGGGATCGACCACGCCATCGCGGTCGAGGTCGAACCAGACCAGATCGCCCACCGAGCCTTGGTAGAAGCCGAAGTTGTTGTCGGCGCTGCGGTTCGAGAAGGCCCCGGTGTCGGCGCCGGTGATGCTGATAGCGCGGATCTGGACGGTGTCGGTGGGGCCGACGACGCCGCTCGGGGCGGTGCCGTTGATCAGGCCCTTGTCGCCGCCTACCGCGTTGGGCGAGTTGGCTGCGCCGAAGAGCGGGGCGCCGCCCACGAAGGTAGCGCTGGGCACCACGAGCGTGTAGGGGCCGCCGGCTAGCGAGATGCCGGCGAACTCGAAGAAGCCAGCGTCGCCGGAGGGGCTATCGAGCACAGGGCGAGTCACCTGGGTGTCGACGATGGCATTGGCGCTATCGCGCAGCTCTACGCTGATGCCGTTGAGAAACGACTCGGGCACGCCGTCGAAGCCGCCGTTGCGGTTCACGTCGCGGAAGATAAAGCCGCTGATGCCGCCACGGGCGAAGCCGATGTCGATGCTATCGTTGTTGGCGCCGGTGTCGCCGGGGATGATGGGCGCCTCGACGTTGCCCGCAGTGAGGGCGGCGTCGGAGTCGCGCTGGTCGGGGTTGAAGCCGCCGTCGTTGGCATCGGGGCGGGTGAGGGCGTAGCCGGTGGGCACGGGGCTCAGCACGCGCAGGGCGAAGCCGGTGCCGGTGGGCGCCGTGTCGGAGAAGACAGCGTAGCCCTCAGCGTTGGTGGTGACGGCGGGGACGACCACGGAGTTGCTTACCACATCGATGATCGCCACCTGGAGGCCAGGGATACCGGGCTCGGCGGCGTCCTGGATGCCATTGGCGTCCTGGTCGTCCCACAGGCGGGCGACGACGCTGCGGGTGCCGAGGGGAGCGCCGACATCCACGCCGCCAGCGAGGGGGCGCACGCCGACATCAAGCGTCTGGGTGGTATTGTCGGGCAAGGCGACGAAGCTGACGAGGCCGTTGCCGGGCGGGAAGGCGCCGAAGAGCGAGACGGCGCGGGCGGCGCTGGGGGCAACCTCTACGCGGTACGCGCCGGGCCGTAGGGTTGGGAAGGCGATTGTGCCGTCGGCGGCGGTGCTGTTGAGGCCAACGAGCACGTTGTCCTGGTTGTAGACGCGCACAGTGACGCCGGGCACGGCGGGCTCGGCGAGATTATAGGCGCCATCGCGGTCGCTGTCGCTGTAGACCCGCACAGTGAGGTTGCCGTCGGCGTAGGCGATGGGCAGGGGCCCAAGCAGGCCGAGGGCCAAGAGCAGCGCGGCGAGCAGCCGGAGGCCGAGGGCGAGCGCGGGGCGGGGGTGGTAGTGGGGCTGCGAAGGGACGCGTGAACTGCTCGACATAGAAGGCTCCTCACTGCCAGGGGACAACACCCGGTCAGGAATCTGTGGCTGCGACGGTGGGGCTGCGCGGTCAGAAGGGGCCTGAGGGCACACATACGGGTGGCGCCGTACAGGAGCTAGTTAAAGCCTAAGGCGTTACCGGAGAGGCACGAGGGGAGTGCATCGGACGTGTGGACTACGCAGGGTGCGAAGGGCGCGAAGCTCTGCCCGCAAGGCCATCTGGTGCCGCCATGGTATAGTAGAGTCATGCGCCAACTCGCCTACCCTGCCGTGCTCTTCGATCTCGATGGCACGCTGACCGATCCGTTCGAGGGTGTTACTCGCTCAGTCGCCTATGCCCTGGAGCCGCTCGGGCGCCCGTCGCCCACGCCTGAGCTTCTGCGCGCATGGGTTGGCCCCCCGCTGCGCGACTCGTTTCTGCGCTACCTGGGCGATGAGGCTCTGGCTGATGAGGCGCTGGCGCGCTACCGCGAGCGCTATCTGGTCGATGGGATGTATGAGAATCGGCTCTACGCCGGCATCCCTGCCCTGCTCGCCGCGCTCCGCGCCGCTGGCACACGGCTATTTGTGGCCACCTCGAAGATCCGCCACCCCGCCGAGGGTATTCTTGCCCACTTCGCTCTGGCCGAGTTTTTCGAGGCCGTCGCCGCCCCTGAGCCTAGCGACCACGCCCACAAGGCCGAGGTGATCGCGAGCCTGCGCAGCGTGATCGGCGCGGACTGGGAGCGCGCCCTGATGGTCGGCGATACGGTTTACGATATTGAGGGTGCCCGCGCCAACGGCCTGCCCTGCGTCGCCGTGAGCTACGGCTACGGCGAGCTGGCGACGCTTGAGGCAGCGCGGCCTATCGCCATCGCCCACAGCGTG
>JAYUYB010000630.1:0-3208 GCA_043752655.1 Chloroflexota bacterium | reverse complement strand
TGCGTATGCCGGTGAATGTCTGCTTTGTGCTTGATCGCAGCGGCTCGATGAAGGGCGAGAAAATCGAGCGGGTGCGCCAAGCTGTGAGTATGGCCGTGGATATGCTGGACACCCAGGATCTCGCCTCGATTGTCATTTTCGATCATCGCACCGAGGTGCTTGTGCCCTCTGGCCCCGTGAGCGACCGCCGCGCCGTGCAGGCGCAGGTGAGCCGCATCCGCGACGCGGGCGGCACCAAGATCGCCCCCGCTGTCGAGAAGGGCCTGCGCGAGATCGAGAAGGATCGCGCTGGGGCCATCCGCCGCCTGGTGCTGATCACCGACGGCCAGACTGAGCACGAGGATGACTGTCTGCGCCGCGCCGAGGACGCTGGCCGCCTGGGTGTGCCGATCACGGCTCTGGGCGTGGGCAAGGATTGGAACGAAGATCTGCTGATCGAGATGGCCAACCGCTCCAGCGGCACCGCCGACTACATCGCCCGCCCCGACGAGATCACTGAGTATTTCCAGAACACGGTGCAGAAGGCCCAGAACGCCGCCGTGCAGAACGCGGTCCTCAACCTGCGCTTGGTCCAGGGCATTACGCCTCGCGCCGTCTGGCAGGTGATCCCCCTGATCAACAACCTTGGCTACCAGCCGATCTCCGACCGCGACGTGAGCGTGCCACTTGGCGAGATCGAGTCGGGCCAGGGACGCACGCTGCTTGTGGAGTTCCTGGTGGACCCCCGGCCCGTGGGCAGCTACCGGGTGGGCCAGGTGGAGGTGGTGTACGATGTGCCCGCGCTGAAGCTCGCCGGCGAGAAGGCCAAGGTAGATCTGCTGCTCACCTTCACAGCCGACCAGGCCCAGCTTGGGCAGGTGAGCCCCGGCGTGATGAACATCGTCGAGAAGGTGAGCGCGTTCAAGCTCCAGACGCGGGCGCTCCAGGATCTCTCGCAGGGCGACGTGCAGGGCGCCACCCAGAAGCTGAAGAGCGCCGTCACGCGCTTGCTCAGCCAGGGCGAGCTAGAGCTGGCCCAGACGATGGAGGCCGAGATTAAGAACCTGGAGCAGAGCGGGCAGCTCTCCAGCGAGGGCCAGAAGACGATCAAGTTCCAGGGCCGCAAGACCGTCCGCCTTAGCGATATGGATCTGCCGAAGGAATAGCCCCGGTATGTACATCCTGGTGACGAACGACGACGGCTACCAGAGCGAGGGGCTCGTGGCGCTGCGTGCGGCCCTAAGCGCGGTGGGCGAGGTGGTGGTGGTGGCGCCGGATCGCAACTGGAGCGCGGCCGGCCACTATCGCAAGCTCTTCGACCCGCTGCGCGCCTGGGAGAGCACGCTGCCCGACGGCAGCCCCGCCCTGATCTGCGATGGCACCCCCGCCGACTGCGTGGCCCTCGCGATTATGGGCCTGCTCCCGCGCAAGCCAGACCTCGTGGTCTCTGGGATCAACCTCGGCGCGAACCTCGGCACCGACCTGCTCTACTCCGGCACGGTGGCCGCCGCGATGGAGGGCATCGTGTTTGGTGTGCCTGGCATCGCTGTCTCGCAGCTGCGGGCGAAAGATCAGCCCTGGGACTTTCGGGCCGCGCAGGTGGCCGTGGGGCAGGTGGTGGGTAAGGTGGCCGAGCGCGGCCTGCCGCCGGGCATCCTGCTCAACCTGAATGTCCCCGCCCGCCCGCCCGAGGCGGTGCATGGCATTCGGGTTTGTCGCCTGGGCCGCCGCTCCTACAAGGACGAGCTAGTGGTGCGCCAGGACCCGCGCGGCCGACCGTACTACTGGATCGGCGGCGCCGAGCCCGAGGATCACGCCGAGGAGGGCACCGACGTGAACGCCATCGCCGACGGCTTTGTGAGCCTCACCCCCGCCCACATGGATCTCACCAGCCACCGCTGGCTGGAGGAGCTGCGCGCCTGGGGTTTGGAGGGCTGATCATCACACCAGCCCCTGCTTCAGGGCCTCGTTGATCAGCAGGAGCGCGGTGCCGTTTTGGAGCGCGTGGAGTGCCACGCCAGGCCAGATCGAGCCGCTGCGCTCGCGCAGATAGGCCAGCAGCAACCCCACCACGAAGAGCCCCGGCATAAGCAGCGGCACCACATGGGCCGCCGCGAAGATCGCCGCGCTGAGCACGATTGCGCCAAATGCCCCGGTTCGCGCCCGCAGCAGCGGGTAGAGCATGCCACGAAAGAGCAGCTCCTCGGCGAAGGGGGCCACCACCGCCACAAGCAGCAGCAGCGCCAGTAGCTCGCCCGTGCCCAGTGTCTGCCCGCCCGTAAGCGCGTCTACCTGCGGGTTCTCGAAGCCGCCCGCGAGCCGCCCCACTGCGCCGTTCACCAGGACTAGCAGCAGCAGCTCAAGGATGAACAGCGGCGGCACGAGCGCGAAGTTGCGCCAGCCCGCCCCGCGTAGCCCTAGAGCCGCCCACCCGGCGCGGCGCGCCGCAAACAGGTAGACACCGAGGATCACCGCGAGATAGATCCCCAGGCCCACAAGGTAGAAGACCGGCGAGATCATGCGCTGCTCCACCTGGAGCCCAAGTCGATCAACGAGCGAGCGGGCCGCGAGCGTCAGAGCCACGCCGCCCACCACCGTCACCACGAGCGCCATCAGCAGATCGCCCCAGCCCCAGCCGGGGCCGCGCTCCCGCAGCTCGCTCGGCGCCCCCTCCGGCAGCGCGCCTGTCGCCTGCTCCTGCATATCGTTCACCACTTTCAAGCTAGCATTGCGCCCCCCGGTGCAGGATAGCACAATCCGCGCCGCACGGGTGGCACGGGTCTTGCTGCCTGAGGGTACCATATACAGAGCAACGCATAACACCGCTCTGTCTAACCCTAGAAGGAGCACAGCATGAGCGTACACTACGGCGCGGAGCGCAACCTTGGCGATAATGAGCGGCTTTTCTCCGCTGTCGGCGGCGTGCTGTTGGCCTTTGTGGCCTTGCGCAAGGCGCCCCTGTTCCTCATCCTCGCAGCGCTAGGCGGCTTCCTGGTCTACCGCAGCGCCACAGCGCACTGCCCCGTCTACGACGCCTTGGGACTCTCCAGCGCAGCTGAGTCGCCCTTGGCACACACTTCGCACGCCGAGGCCGACCGGATGATCGACCAGGCTGCGGAGGACTCCTTCCCCGCCAGCGACCCGCCGGCCTGGAACACGGGGAGCACGTTTACCCAAGTTGACGAGTGACCGACTTTGCCGTGACAAGGTGACAAGCCCTTGCTGCGCT
>JAYUYB010000629.1:0-7930 GCA_043752655.1 Chloroflexota bacterium | reverse complement strand
GGGCTGCTTACGAGGCCGATAGGATGCCAAGGGCGCGGCCGCGGGCGGCGGCCTCCGTGCGGCTTGCAACGCCGAGCTTGGCGTAGATGTTGCGCGCGTGAACCTTGACCGTGTGCAGCGAGAGGTACAGCCGTTCGGCAATTGCCTGATTGCGCAGCCCCTCTGCGATGAGCTGGAGTACCTCGCGCTCGCGCTCGCTCAAGGGCTCGGCCAAACTGTCTGAGCGGTCGAGCGCAGAGCCCGCAACGGGCTGAGCGACGCTCGCGTTTGCGCCGTGCCACTGCCGAAAGGCGGCAAGGAGCGCAGCACGATATGGCTGGAGCGCATCGCCTTGCGCTTCGCGCTCTGCGCTTTGCGCTGCCAGCAGCGCCGCCAGGGCCTGCCCCTCGTCGACGAAGACCTGCACGTAGCCCTCCGGCTCCGCCAGCGTGAGCGCGCGTTCGAGCGCGCCATGCGCCGCAGGAAGATCGCCACGAGCCGCGTGCGCGCGGCTCTGGAGCACGAGGATCATGATCGCGCTGCCCGCCCTGCCGCCGGCCTCCGCCGCGGCGAGCAGCCGCGACAGCAGCGTGAGTGCGTCGCGCAGCGCGCCCTCGTCGCGGCGCTGCCCATAGTCGGCGAGCCACACCCGCGCCGCGGTCAGATGCTCGAACTCGTGCAGGTAGCTCAGCTCGTCCCTAGGGCCGAGGCCGCGCTCGCGAGCCCACGCCAGCGCGCGGTCGAGCCGCCCCTCCCTGAGCCGCAGCTGCGCGTCGAGGGCCGCGAGCGGGCGCAGATCGGGCAATGGTGTGCGGACGTACTGCTGCCGGGCCTGGTCGAGCAGGTCGAGCGCCCCGCTCACATCGCCTGCGGCCTCGCTGAGCCGGGCCGAAGCCAGCAGCCAGCGATAGCGCCAGTCCACCAGCAGGGGCTCAGTATGATCTGGCTCGATCTCGCGCAGGGTCTGCGCGGCGGCCTCCCGCTCGCCTCGCTCGAGCTGGAGCAGCGCGTAGCTGATGTCCAGATAGCTCGCGACTGGGCCTTGCCCCGCCACCTCCCGGCGCGCCCGGCGGTACTCCTCCACGGCATCGCGGAGCCGGCCCTGGGCGGCCCGCACCTCGATCAGGCCGAAGACCCCGACCAGGGCGAAGTCGAGGTTGCCCGCCCGGCGCATCTGCTCCACCCAGCCGGCGAACGCGCCGTAGGCCGTCTCCAGCTCACCGCTCGCCCAGCTGGTCAGCCCCAGCAGCACCGCCGCCTGCGCCCGCAGCACCGTCTGCGTCCCGGGGCTCAGTGCGAGGACGTCCTGGGCGTGCCGGGCTGCTGCGGCGCTCTCGCCGCGGGCCTGGGCGCTGTAGGCCCGCGCGAAGGCGATCATCGCCGGGAGCGCCGCGAGCTGCTCGGCATCAACAACATCGGCTCCGCGGGCCTCGGGCTCCAGCCAGCGCTCGGCGTCCCGCAGGCGGGCCTCGCTGCCCTCCAGGTCGCCGTTGTCCATCAGCGCCCAGGCGAGCTGAACGCTCAGCACCGGCCGGTCGCGGATCACGGCCTCGGACAGCTGCCGAACCCGAGCGAGCCAGGCAGCCAACTGGAAGCTGCGGTCCATCCCCTGCCAGGAGCGCTCGGCCAGGCGGGCGAGGCGGGCGATATCCTGCGCCGCAGCGGCGTGGTAGAACGCTTCGACCTCGAGCTGCTGCCCTTCGAACCACAGGCTCGCCCGGGCGTGAAGCTCGGCCAGGCTGTCAACGCCCTGGTTGGACCCGCCGCCGAGCCGCTGCGTGAGCTGCTGGCGCAGCGCCTCCGCAAAGAGTTGGTGGTAGCGATACCAGCGCCGCTCGTCGTCCAGTGGGACGAGGAACAGGTTGGCCCGCTCCAGCGCCTCCAGGGTCGCCTGGCCGGGCGTGGCCGCATCAACGTTCACCGCGTCGCAGAGCGAACCGGAGAGGCGGTCGAGGATGGAGGTGTGGAGGAGGAAGCGCTGGATCGGCTCGGGCTGCTGGCCGAGCACCTCCTCGACGAGGTAGTCCAGCAGGAGGTGGTGGCTGCCGGCGAACGAGCGGATGCGCCCGGCGATATCGGTGGCGTCGCGCAGGGAGAGTGCGGCCAGCTGTAGCCCGGCAGCCCAGCCCTCGGTGCGCGCGGCGAGCAGCGCGGCATGGTCGGCCGCCAGCGCAAAGCCCATCACCTCGCGCAGGAAGGCGGCGGCCTCTGTGGAGGTGAAGCGCAGGTCGGCGGCGCGCAGCTCGGTCACCTGGTCGCGTGCGCGGAGCCGGGCCAAAGGCAGGGCCGGGTCCTCGCGGCTGATCAGGACAAGGTGGAGCTGCGGCGGCAGGTGCTCGACCAGAAACGCCAGGGCGCGGTCGGTCTCGGCGGCGGCGGCGGCGTGGTAGTCGTCGAGCACGATCAGCAGGGGCGCGGCGTGTGCGGCGACGTCGTTGAGCAGAGATGTTAGGATCGCCTGGGCAGCCGGGGGCTCGGGCGAGCGGAGCAGCGCCAGCGCAGCCTCGCCCAACGCTGGCGCCCGGGTCTGGAGTGTGGCGACGAGATGGGTGAGCAGGCGGGCCACGTCGCGGTCCTCAGGGTCGAGCGACAGCCAGGCGACCGGCCGGTTCAGGCCGGCCACCCAGGCGCTGACCAGGGTTGTTTTGCCGAAGCCGGCGGGTGATACGACGAGGGTGAGCGCACGGTGCAGACCCGCGTTCAGCCGCGCGATAAGTGCGGGGCGAGCGAGAGCGTTCGGGCGCGGCAGGGGGATGAAGAGCTTGGTTGTGAGCACGTCGGTCGGCATGGCACTCATTATAGCCGCGTGCGCGTCGCCCGGCGGCGAGCGCTACTCCTCGTTCTACCTCGGAGGAGGTATGCCGTGGCACCACCGTGGCGGTAGGCTGGGGCGGTGCCGGCGCCAGGATCGACAGACCGGCTCCAGAAGAGAGGATTCATGCAAGCCAATCAACCCACGACATCATTTCGGACGGCCGCACGCCTGATCGGCGCGTCGTTTCTCGTCTCGACGGCCACGTACATGCTCGGCAGCGGCCTGGTCGCGTCCGCCCTTGCCGCAACAGAAGGCGGGCAGTTTGTGACGAACAGCGGCCGACTCGTCAGCGGCGTGCTGCTCCAGCTGGTAAACAGCGCCGCAGTGGTGGCGATAGGCGTCCTGTTCTCCTCGCTCCTCCGCAGATGGAGTGAGCCGGTCGCCCTTGGCTACCTCAGCGCTAGAGTGATCGAGAGCGTCCTGCTGGCCCTTGGCGGCCTTGCTACCCTCACCGTGCTCGCCGCAGGTCAGGGCTCAGCGGCGGGCTCAGTTCTTGTGCTGGTCGCGGTCAGCAAGCTCGCCTACCAGGTCGCGATGATCGCCCTAGGCCTGGGGAGCCTGCCCTTCTGCGCGCTTCTCTACCGAACCCAGCTCATCCCGCGCTGGCTCTCCGTCCTTGGCCTGGTGGGGTACGCCTCACTGCTCGCCGGCTCCGTGCTGGAGCTGTACGGGCTGGATCTGCGCCTGCTCCACAACCTGCCAGGTGGCCTCTTCGAGCTCGTCCTGCCGCTCTGGCTGCTCGTGCGCGGCCTCAATCAGACCCTGCCGAGCGCCGCGCCGGACATGGCCGACGATTCCGTGCGAACCGTGGCGGCCACACCACGGTCTGGCGACTGATGACCTGAAACACGGGGGGCGGTCGTTGGCGTACGTACCGCGCCCAGGTCGGTTATTGGCCCGGCAATGCGGTGGGTCGTCAGGGTCGGTATGGGCGTTGCTTTTTTTCCGCGCTCCGTTCTAATAGACCGCATCAGACTCGAAGTGGACACCCTGCATTTGGCTTTGGGGTGCGGTTTCGTTCGCATGGTCTTGCACCGATGGCGTAACGTCAAGGCGTGTTTATGTGCTACACTGTTGATCCAGCAAGGGGTCCAGATCCGCGTAGTGATGGAGATTCTTGGCCACAGCTCGATCACAGCCACCGCAGATATCTACGCCCACGTTATGCCAGAGACCCAGCGTGACGCTGCGGCGAAGCTCGATGCGCTGTTCCCGGCCGACGACGATAGTAGGAGCATGACCCCGTGAGCGACAATCAAGTCATTTACTCCATGATCAAGGTGGGCAAGGTGATCCCGCCCAACCGCGAGGTGTTGAAGAATATCAACCTCTCGTATTTCTACGGCGCCAAGATCGGGGTGATCGGCGCCAACGGCTCCGGCAAGAGCACGCTGCTGCGCATTATGGCCGGCGTCGATAAGGAGTTCAACGGCGAGACGACCATGTCGCCCGGCCTCACGATCGGCATGCTGGAACAGGAGCCTGAGCTCGACGACAGCAAGACTGTGCGCGAGATTGTGGAGCAGGGTATGGCCGCCACCGTGGCGCTTATGCAGCGCTACGACGCGATCTCCGAGCAGTTCTCCGACCCCGACGCCGACTACGACGCGCTGATCGCCGAGCAGGGTGAGCTTCAGGAGAAGATCGACCACGCCGATGGCTGGAACCTCGACAGCAAGCTCGACCTGGCCATGGACGCGCTGCGCTGCCCCCCCGCAGAAAGCCTGGTGAAGCTGCTCTCCGGCGGCGAGCGGCGCCGCGTGGCGCTGTGTCGTCTGCTGCTCCAGACGCCCGACATTCTGCTGCTCGATGAGCCCACCAACCACCTTGACGCTGAGTCGGTGGCCTGGCTGGAGCGCCACCTCCAGGAGTACAAAGGCACGGTGATCGCCGTCACCCACGACCGCCACTTCCTCAACACGGTGGCCCAGTGGATCCTCGAGCTGGAGCGCGGCCAGGGCATCCCCTGGCGCGGCAACTACGCCAGCTGGCTGGGGCAGAAGAAGCAGAAGCTCGCCAGCGATGAGAAGTCCGAGAGCCAGCGCCAGAAGGCCCTTCAGCGCGAGCTCGACTGGGTGAATATGGCGCCCAAAGGTCGCCACGCCAAATCCAAGGCCCGCATCACCGCTTACGAGAAGCTGCTGGACGAGGGCCAGGAGCAGCAGGATCGCGAGCTGGAGATCTTTGTGCCGCCCGGCCCGCGCCTCGGCGATATTGTGGTGAAGGCCGACGCCGTGAGCAAGGGTTTCGGCGACCGGCTGCTCTACGAGGATCTGAGCTTCGATCTACCCCCCGGCGGGATTGTCGGCATTGTGGGGCCGAATGGCGCCGGTAAAACCACGCTCTTCCGCATGATCGTCGGCCAGGAGCAGCCCGACGGCGGCACGCTGCGCGTGGGCGCCACCGTGAGCCTTGGCTATGTGGATCAGAGCCGCGACAGCCTCGACCCGAAGAAGACGGTCTGGGAGGAGATCTCCGGCGGCCACGATATTATCCTGCTCGGCAACCGGCAGCTCAACTCGCGCGCCTACTGCGCCCGCTTCAACTTTACCGGCGCGGACCAGCAGAAGGCTGTGGGCAACCTCTCCGGCGGCGAGCGCAATCGCGTCCACCTCGCCAAGGTGCTCAAGTCGGGCGCCAACCTGCTGCTGCTCGATGAGCCCACCAACGATCTGGACGTCCACACGCTGCGGGCGCTAGAGGAGGGCCTGGAGCGCTTCGCCGGCTGCGCCGTGATCATCTCCCACGACCGCTGGTTCCTCGACCGGGTGGCCACCCACATCCTCGCCTTCGAGAACGACAGCCAGGTGGTCTGGTACCCCGGCAGCTACTCAGAGTACGAGGCGGACTTCCACAAGCGCAAGGGCTCCTCCGCCGATCAGCCGCACCGCGTGATTTACAAAAAGCTGGTGCGGTAATTGTGTAATCCTAGATCGCTCCGTGCGATCTTCATATTCGCTCCACAATTGTGCGCTAGAGTCATTCCATCAACGGCGGGACACCAAGCTACCCCCGCCCCTGGAAGGAATGTGCGATGCACAAGTTTGGCTGGCTGCTGATCGGGTTCGGGGCGCTGCTGCTGCTTTCGAGGGGCGGGCACGGGTTCGTGTTTTTCCCGCTCTTCTTCTTCTGGCCCCTCGTGCTAGGCGCGCTCTTCTTCGGGATCTTTGGGCGCGGCATGCGCCACGGCCGCCACGGCTGGCACGGCCGCCACGGCGGCGCTAGGCAGTACTACTGGCGCGGCCAGCACGGCACCTACGGCCACAGCTGCGGCCAGCGCCAGGCGCCCAGCGCCGAGCTGCACGACGAGGAGCGCCAGCCCGATGCGCCCCGTGCAAACACTGGCGAGACGACGCGGCTGTAGGGCCTCGCTCGCTGCGCGTCGCTCGGAGACAAGGAGACAAGGAGACAAGGAGACACCTGACGGGCCGCTAGGCGCTCCTTGTCTCCTTGTCTTCAGGGCGAGTGAAACGAGCCCGGTCTCCTTGTCTCCTTGTCACGGCCTCAGCTCCACCCCCAGCCGGCTTAGCTGCACACGGGCGGCGGCCGACTGCTCGTTGTGCTGCTCGAAGCGGCTGCGCTCGAAGTACTGCACGGCGAGGGTCTGGCCGCCCTCCACCTGGGTTGGCGTCGGCTCGCTGATCGGGTAGCCAAACACGGCTAGGCCGCCGCCGCGCTCCCAGTAGGCCCGGAACGGTGGGCAGAGGCTGTGCCCGGTCTCGGGGAAGAAGCGGCAGCCCTGCGTGGGCGCACCGCTCACCTTTGGCAGGCTTTGCCAGTCCACGCCCTGTCGCGCCAGATACTCCACGCCTAGCAGGCCGCTCAGCACGTCGCTTGGCGGCGCATTCTCCGGGTGGAACTCCAGGCGGTTACGCTCGAACCACTGCACGCGGCGGTCGCGGCCGTCGGCGCCGCGCTCCGTGCGCTCCGCCGTGATCGGCAGCCCCAGCACGGCCAGGCCCCCGCCGCGCTCCCACGCCCGCAGGAAGGGGTCGCGCAGTGTCTGGCCGGTCTCGGCGAAGGCGCGGCTGCGCCCTGCCACTTGGCGCACGTACAGCGGGCGCTCGCCCACGGTTAGGCGGGCGACCTGGCCGCTCAACGCTTGCTCGCCGCCATCGCGCTCCACCAGGGCCGCGCTCAGGCCGGCGGCCAGCGGCAGCTCCACCACCCTTGTGCCCTGAAGGCTCCAGAGCACATCCACGCTGCCGCCGTCGGGCAGGGCGAAGCGGTAGTCCGCAAGGGCGCCGGGCCGATGCAGCGGGCCGGTGCCCTGGTAGCGCCCCAGCTGGAGCTGTGCCACCAGCGTGCCGTAGGCCACGTAGGCCGGCTTTGGCGCCAGGCTCTCGTATAGGATGGCGGCGGGGCCCCAGGGCTGCTGCGCGCCGCCGAACTTGTCCTCCAGCTGGAAGTAGCTCACGTGCTCGACGCCCGCCGCCGCCGCCAGCACGAAGCTGCGCACCATGTAGTCGGCCTGCTGCTCCTCGCTCTTGGCGAACTGGGGCGCACAGGCCGCGCCGCATGTGCTCCAGCCAAGCTCGGTGACCCAGAGCGGCTTGCCGCCCCCGCGCGCCGCTAGCCAGCGCTGCGCGAGGCCGATCCGACCAGGCACCGTCACGTCGAAGCGCTCGCGGGCGTTGATCAGGCTGGGATCATCGGGGGCGTGGTCGATCAGCCAGGGGTGGATGGAGAGCACGTCGAAGCTGTCCCAGCCGGCCAGCTCTACCACACGATCCATAAACGCGCCCTGGCCGACGCCGTCGAACACGTAGACGCCGCCGTTGAGCACGAGGGCGCTGGGGTCGGCGGCCTTGATCGCGTCGTGGGCCTTGCGCAGCATCAGCGCGTAGGCGCCGGGGTCGGCCCTGGGCAGCCAGGTGCCGTCCATATCGGGCTCGTTCCAGATCTCCCAGGCGGCCACGCGCGGCGAGCCGGGGGCGTCCTTGTAGCCATCGGCGTCGTAGCGCTCCACTACGCGCGCGGCCCAGCTGGCGTAGGCGCCCATATCGGTAGGCGCGCACCAGTACTCGGGCTGGCTGGTGGCGAGCGCGTGCTGCACGCAGCCGGGGTCGCGGTACTCCTTGGGCGTGGTGAGCAGCATACCGATCACGCCGATGCCCGCGTCGGCGAGCATGCCCA
>JAYUYB010000628.1:0-7937 GCA_043752655.1 Chloroflexota bacterium | reverse complement strand
CCGTGCGCACCAGCCACCTCGACGGCAGCCACGGCTACCTCAACGGCGCCAGCGTCTTTATGGTCGCGCCAGGCCGCACCAACGAGCCCCTGCGCCTGATAGTCGAGCCACCCTCCGGCTGGATCGTCACAACGGGCCTCGATTCTGTTGACGAAGGACAACCGTCCACCATCCACCGTCCACCGTCCACCGTCGCTCATTCCTTCCTGGCCGACAACTACGACCAGCTCGTCGACTCGCCGGTGGAGTGCGGCACCCACCGCCTGCTGGAGTTCGCGGTGGACGGCATCCCCCACCGCATTGCGCTCTGGGGGCGCGGCAACGAGGACGAGGCGCGTCTGCTTGCCGACACGCGGCGCATCGTGGAGGTGCAGCGCGACTTCTTTGGCGGTCTGCCCTACCAGCACTACACGTTTATCCTGCACCTCACCGACGGGCGCGGCGGCGGCCTGGAGCATCGCAACAGCGTGACGAACCAGCTGGACCGCTGGACGTTTCGGCCCGAGCGCAGCTACGAGCGCTACCTGTCGCTCACCTCCCACGAGCTGTTCCACGTTTGGAACGTGAAGCGCCTGCGCCCAGCGCCGCTCGGCCCCTTCGACTACCAGCGCGAGAACTACACGCGCCTGCTCTGGCTAATGGAGGGCGGCACCAGCTACTACGACGATCTGCTGCTGACGCGGGCCGGGCTGCTGCGCCCCGAGCGCTTCCTGGAGAAGCTCGCCGACAAGATCCTAGCGCTCCAAAGCCAGCCGGGCCGCCTGCTGCAAAGCGTAGAGCAGAGCAGCTTCGACGCCTGGATCAAGCTTTACCGGCCCGACGAAAACAGCGCCAACTCCAGTATCTCGTACTACCTGAAGGGCGCCCTGGTCTGCTGGCTGCTCGACATGGAGCTGCGCCGACACACGGGCGGCGCCACCACGCTCGACGATCTGCTGCGCCTGCTCTTCGCCCGTTATCCGATCGACGGCCCTGGCATCCCCGAGGATGGCGCAGTGCTGGCGGCGGCCGAGGAGCTGGCGGGCGCGCAGGGCGGCGCCCTCGCCGACTTCTTTCGGCGCTACGTGGCGGGCACGGAGGAGCTCGACTACGCGCGCGGGCTGGAGCTGCTGGGCCTGGAGCCGCGCTGGCGCCGACGCGGGCCAGAGGCGTGGCTCGGGCTCAGCCTGAAGCGCCAGGGCGAGCGCACGCTGGTGGCTTCGGCGCGCACCGACGGGCCAGCCTACGCCGCCGGGGTCTACGCCGAGGACGAGCTGCTGGCGCTGGACGGCGCACGCGTGAACGAGGAGCGCCTGAACGCGCGGCTGGCCGAGCGCGCCCCCGGCGACAGCGTGCGCCTCACGCTATTCCGTGGCGACACGCTGCTGGAAGTAGCGGTGACACTCGCGGCGGCCCCGTCGGACGCGCTGGAGCTCGCGCAGCTCGCAGCACCGAGCGATGCCCAGCGGCGGGCGTACGCGGCGTGGCTCGGGCAGTAGGGGAGACAAGGAGAACCGCTCGCTGCGCTCGCTCGGGAGACAGGGAGACAGGGAGACCGGGAGCGCCTAGCGGAGTACGAGGGGTGTCTCCTTGTCTCCTTATCTCCTTGTCTCCTTGTCTCCTTGTCTCCTTGTCTCCTTGTCTCCCTGTCTCCCTGTCTCCCTGTCTCCTAGCCACGCTCCACAAGCTCGACCTCAATCGTACGCGCCATGCGCCGATCAAGGGCGTGCTCGTCGGTGCCGAGGCGCACCGTGATCGGGCCGTCGAAGGGGGCGCTGGCGGTGACAGCCACATGGGCGCCGGGCACCAGCCCGAGGTCGGCCAGGTAGCGCAGGCGCTCGGCGCTCTGGTCGCGCACGCGCACGATCCGGCCCTCGTCGGCCACCTTCAGCTCGGCGAGGCGCAGGTCGTCGGAGGCGGGCAGGGTGCCATCAAGGCTAGGGATCGGGTCGCCGTGCGGGTCGAAGGCAGGGTGGCCGAGGCGGGCGGCGATGCGCGCCTCTAGCTTCTCGCTGATATGGTGCTCGAGGCGCTCGGCCTCCTCGTGGACTTCGTCCCAGCTGTAGCCAAGGGCCTGCACGAGGTAGAGCTCCAGCAGCCGATGGTGGCGGATCACCTCCAGGGCGACGCGCTCGCCGGCGGCGGTGAGCAGCACCCCCTGGTACGGCGTATGCTGCACGAGGTTCATCTCGGCGAGCTTCTTGATCATCCCCGTGACGGAGCCAGGCTTCAGGCGGCGCTGCTCGCCAAGCAGCGACGTGGTGACCACACCGCTCTGCTGCTGAAGGGTATAAATCGCCTTGAGGTAATCCTCGATGGCGGGGGTGATGCGGTTCGGCTCATCCGGTAAACTCATGGGGAGGCCCTTTATGTTGCCATGCCGCACAACTTTACCATATCGGCGCCGGGGCGCGCAACGGCCAGATTGCGTGGGCCGCGCAGCCGTGCTATGCTTGGTAGCGGAGCGGCCCGCAGACGCCGCCGCAAAGAAGGTGTCCACGATGACAATCACCGACCGTATGCTGACAGGGGCCATCGCCAACAACCCGGCGAACTACGTGGGCGACGGCGAGTGGCGCTACTCGATCGCACACAAGACGCTCTACTTTACCAGGGCCGCCGAGCCAGACCACAAAGACAACGAGCCCTACTTCACGCTGCCCTCGCTCAACCCCGACGGGACGCGCCGCATGGAGCAGGCGTTCCAGGCCTTCCTCAAGCGGCGCTGGCCCCCCACGCGCCAGGAGGCGCTAGAGCGCTTCGCCGAGAAGAAGGGCTGGAACCTGGCGATGGAGCTGAAGTATGGCGGTGGCGCCCTGGAGGACAAAGAGGCCGAGGAGTGGCAGTACGTGGTGAACCGCGAGCTCAACCGCCTCGCCGCCGACGTGCGCGCCAAGATCACCGAGCTGGAGGGGTAATCAGGGGACGGTAGACGATGGACGGTGGACGGTGCAACGCATCCACCACCGTCTACCGTCTACCGTCCACCGTCTAGCGAAGCGCCTTACACCGTCTACCGTCCACCGTCCACCGTCTAGCGAAGCTTACAAGATCTGGCTCAGGAAGAGCTTCGTGCGCTCCTGGCGCGGGCTGCTGAAGATCTGGGCTGGGGTGCCCTCCTCCACGATCTGGCCGCGATCCATGAAGATCATGCGGTCGGCCACCTCACGCGCGAAGGCCATCTCGTGCGTCACGCAGAGCATGGTCATGCCGCTGCGCGCCAGGTTCTTCATCACGTCAAGCACCTCCTTGATCATCTCGGGGTCAAGCGCAGAGGTTGGCTCGTCGAACAGCATGATGCGTGGGTCCATCGCCAGGGCGCGGGCGATCGCTACACGCTGCTGCTGGCCGCCGGAGAGCTGGCCGGGGAACTTCTTGGCCTGCTCCTGGATCCCCACGCGCTCTAGCAGCTCCATGCCGCGCGCCTCGCTCTCCTTCTTGGTCTTCTTGCGCACCCAGATCGGCGCCAGCGTGATGTTATCCAGCACGGTGAGGTGCGGAAACAGGTTAAACTGTTGGAAGACCATACCCGTCTCGCGGCGGATGGCGTCGATGTTGCGGATGTCGTTCGTCATCTCGATGCCATCGACGACGATTTTGCCCTCCTGGTGCTCCTCCAGGCGGTTTATCGTGCGAATGAAGGTGCTCTTGCCGCTCCCGGAGGGGCCGAAGACCACGATCACCTCGCCCTTCTTCACGCGCAGGCTCACATCGCGCAGGGCGTGAAACTCGCCGTACCACTTGTTGACGGCCTCGCAGACGATGATATCGTCGTTGGATGTGTGCTCGCTCATGTTAGTGCTTTCCGACGTTGAGCTGCTGCTCCACGCGCCGCGAGGTGCGCGACATGGTGAAACTAAAGACCCAGTAGATCACCGCGATGAACAGAAACGTCTCACGCCAGACGCCGCCGGGCGTGCCGAGCCACTCGGGCTGGCCCACCACCGTCTGCGCGGCGCCGAGCAAGTCCGCGAGGCCCACGATCACCACCAGCGAGGTGTCTTTGAATAGGCCGATGAACTGGCCGACGAGCACCGGGATCACGGCGCGCAGCGCCTGGGGGAGCGTGATCAGCAGCGTGGACTGCAGCGTGTTGAGACCGAGCGCGCGGGCCGCCTCGGCCTGGCCCTTGGGGATCGCCTGCAGACCGCCGCGCACGTTCTCCGCCAGGTAGGCCGCGCTAAACAGCGTGACGGCCACCATCGCCCGCACAAACTGGTCGATATTCTCGCCGCCGGGCACGAACAGCGGCAGCAGCAGCGAGCCCATGTAGAGCACGGTCACAAGCGGCACACCGCGGATCAGCTCGATGTAGGCGATGCAGAACCACTTGACCACCGGCAGGTCGCTGCGTCGGCCGAGGGCCAGCATAATACCCAGCGGAAACGAGAGCACGATCCCGCTCACCGAGAGCAGCAGCGTGAGCATCAGGCCGCCCCAGAGATTCGTGCCCACCACGGGCAGCGCCCCGCCAATGCCGTGGATGATCAGGATGACCACGGGGTAGAGCAGCACCCAGGCGATAATCAGGGGCCAGCGCAGGCGCTGCCCGGCGGCGCCGCCAACGAAGTAGCCGCCGGCCACCAGGGCCGCAGCGGCGAGCAGCATCAGCCAGGCGGGGAGTGACACCTGGGCCGCTACGGGGGCCAGGAAAAAGGTAGGGATGGCCAGGGCAGCGAAGATAATCCCGAGGCCCATAGCAAGCCCGAGCACGATCCCGCGCCAGACCCCGGCGCTGAGCCCGAGCAGCAAGGCCACCAGGAACAGCGCGAGCTGCGGGCGCCAGAGCTGCGCGGCCGGGTAGGTCCATGTCATCAGCAGCTTGAGGTTGGCCACCACAGCCGGCCACCCCTGTGCGGTGAGGAGCCAGCCTGCCAGACTGCTTACCAGCTGGAAGATCACAAATAGCAGGGCCAGCGTGATAATCACGTTGAGCCAGCTGCTGAACAGATTCTCGCGCAGCCAGCCGATCACGTCAATGGTGGGGCGGGCAGGCCGATTACGGCCCTGGGTGACATCAGTGGTTGCCATTGCGCTCCCCTACCGCTCCACAAGCTGAATGCGCTTGTTGTACCAGTTCATCAACAGCGAGGTGAGCAGGCTCACGCTCAGGTAGCTCAGCATCAGCAACAGGATCACAGGCACGGCCTGGCCCGTCTGGTTGTTGATCGTGTTGCCCACATAGAACAGGTCGGGGTAGGCAATCGCGATCGCCAGGCTGCTGTTCTTTGTAAGATTCAGGTACTGGCTGGTCGTCGGCGGGATCATGATGCGCATAGCCTGGGGGAAGATCACCAGGCGCAGAGTCTGATTGTTGGTGAGCCCCACGGCGCGCGCTGCCTCGCGCTGGCCTTTGTTTACGGCCTGGATGCCGCTGCGAACGATCTCGCTGATGAAGGCCGCCGTGTAGATTACCAGGCCCGCAAGCAGCGCGGCGAAGCTGGCCGTCACGGTAAGCCCGCCCACAAAGTTGAAGCGCTGGAGCTCGGGGACATCGAGCACCAGCGGCCAGCCGCCGCCGCTAAGCCCCGCCACAAAGTAGCCGACAAGCACGATCCCGCCGGCGACCAGCGCAGCCCAGGGCAACGCCACGCCGGGCCTGTCGCGCTGCACAAACTGGTAGCGGCGCACGGCGTAGAAGGCTACGCCGGCGATCAGGCCAACCCAGAGCCACGGCGTCCACGCGCCATACGCGGCGCCCGCCTGCGGCCAGGCCATCGTCACACCGCGATTGTTCAGGTACAGCAGACCGCCAAGGTCGATGCTCTCCTGCACGCGGGGGAAGGCCTTGGTGAGCAGGAACCAGAAGATCAGCTGGAGCAGCAGCGGCACATTGCGCACGATCTCCACATAGGCTATGGCAGTATTGCGCAGCAGCCAGTTGCCGGAGAGGCGACAGATACCGATCAGCACGCCAAGCAGGGTTGCGAGGACGATCCCGGTGATCGCCACGCGCAGCGTGTTGAGCACGCCCACAATGAAGGCGCGGCCGTAGGTCATCGAGGGGTCGTACGCGATCACGCTCTCGGCGATCGGGAAGCCGGCTGGCGTGGTGAGGAAGCCAAAGTTGGGCAGCAGGTTCACACGGCGTAGGCCCGCCATCATGTTGGTGTAGAGATACCAGAGCCCAACCAGCACCACGATTGCGAACGCCACCTGCAAGATGATCGCGATCATGCGGGTGTCGCGGTAGAACGGGATTGTTGTCTTCGTTGTGGGGGCGGAAGCGGCCATAGGTTCACCAATTGCAGATTGCAGATTGCAGATTGCAGACAGGCTCGCGCCCAATCTACAACCTGCAATCGACAATCTGCAATGATTTAGCGGAAGGGCGGCGAGTAGAGCAGGCCGCCGTCGGTGTACTGCGCGTTCAGGCCGCGCGGCAGGTTGAATGGGGTGTCGGGGCCGAGGTTGCGGTTGTAGATCTCCTCGTAGTTGCCCACGGCCTTGATCACGCGCTGCACGAAGTCGTTCGGCAGGCCCACGCCCTCGCCGAGCTTGTTGTCGCCGACGCCCAGGAAGCGCTGAATCTCGGGCAGCTCGCTGCTGGCGAAGTCGCCGATGTTCGCCGCCGTCATGTCGTACTCCTCAGCCTGGAAGGTGGCGAACACGATCCAGCGCACCGCGTCGCCCCACTGCTGGTCGCCGTGGGCGACCGAGGGGCCGAGCGGCTCCTTCGACATCGTCACCTCGAGGATGGTGTGGTCGGCCGGGGTGGTCAGCAGGGTTACGCTGCTCACCAGGCCCGACTTGTCGGTGGTGAAGCCGTCGCACTGGCCGGCGTCGTAGGCGTTGCGCGTGCCGTCGCCGTCGGGGAAGACGACCGGCGTAAACGTGAGGCCGCGCGCCTTGAACTGGTCGGCCAGGTTCAGCTCGGTGGTGGTGCCCGTCTGCACGCAGATCGTGGCGCCGTCCATATCCTCAAGCGTGGCGATGCCGCTATCCTTGCGCACCATCATGCCCTGGCCGTCGTAGAACGTGACGGGCATCCACTCCAGGCCCAGGCTGCCGTCGCGGCTGAAGGTGTAGGTGGAGTTACGGATCAGCACGTCCACCTCGCCGGTCTGGACTGCGGTGAAGCGATCCTGGGCGCTCAGCGGGCGATACTCAACCTTGGTCGGGTCGTCGAACAGGGCGGCGGCCACCGCCTTGCAGTAGTCGATATCGAAACCCGTGTAGACGCCCGCCGAGTCCACGGCGGCGAAGCCGGGCAGCGGGTTGTTGTTCACGCCGCAGATCAGCGTGCCGCGGCTGATGATCGTGGCGATGCGGCCGCCGGCTGCGGGCTGGGCGCTGGTGCCGCCGGCTGCGGGCGCGGCGGTGGCGGGTGCGGCGGTGGCGGCCGGCGCTGCCGTAGCTGCGGCGGGGGCCTCGGTGGCCGGGGCGGCTGCGGCGGGGGCCTCGGTCGCCGGGACGGCGGGGGCCTCGGTGGCCGGGGCCTGTGGCTGCTGCCCGCCACACGCTGCCAGCAACATGGCGAGCACGCCTGCCAGGACGATGGGAATCTGACGCTTCATGGGCTCCTACCCTATGCTCTCAACGGCGCCGCGCACCGAACGTTTCGGCGGCGGTGCGCCGTGGCGAACCAATCTTCAGGCCAGCTACTGTAAAGCGAATAGCGGTAACGCTATGTATGCAATGCGGCTAAGGCCACTTATTTTACTTACACGCCGCTCACTTGTCGTTGTGGGATTAACCAGGATTGTACCACAGGCCGCCAGGGCGTGCAACGCCATAGGGCGCGTCATGGTCGGCGCCAGCACCCGGCGGTTGAAACCGCGTCGGCCGGGCCTGCGGCCGCGCGTCGGCCTGCGCCGACGCCTCTGCACCCGCCCGCGCATGCGGGCGCCCGGCGCAGAGCGCCACCACGGCGCGCGTTCACGCGCCCGCATGCCGACAATGCAGTACAATGGTGTGATACCCACTTGCGTACATTTGTACGATCTGATAGTCTACAC
>JAYUYB010000627.1:0-16845 GCA_043752655.1 Chloroflexota bacterium | reverse complement strand
GTGATCGTCGCGATCCAGGCGACCTCGCGCGCCGAGGGGCAGCAGGGCGTGCTGGAGCAGATCCACGCCACCGAGACCGCCGTGGCCCAGGCGGCCAGCTTCGCCGCCGAGATCGCCACCGCCGAGGCCCGCGGCGGCCAGCTTGCGATCCAGACCGTTGCCGCAGCGGGCACCACCACCGCCGAGGCCAACGCCGCCGTCGCCGTCGCCGCCGTTAATCCCACCGCCGAGGCGAGCGCCACCGGCGTCTCCACGCCCACCAGCCCCCCAGCGCCCACCAGCCCCCCAGCGCCCACCAGGCCCCCAGCGCCCACCAGGACGCCAGGCCCAACTAGGACAAGTGGACCAACTGTTACGCCAGTGCCACAGGCGCCCAGCTCCGTCCCGCAGCTCGCCAGGAGCGACATCGAGGGCGGCAACGGCCAGCTCTTCGCCATCGCCAGCGTCGATGGCCCCACTATTGATCAGTCGCTCGCCGGCACGGGCGGCAGCTGCTTCCAGGGCACGGTGCGCACGGCCAGCGGCCAGCTCTACAGCTCCTTCTTTGTGCAGGCCTCCAACGGCGCAAGCACGGTCGAGGCGCGCTCGTTCCCCGACAGCGGCAACTACCGCGTCTGCGGCCTTAGCGCTGGCCGCTGGGGCGTTGCGATCTACGCCATCAACGGCGTACCCCTCGGCAGCGAGACCGCCGCCCACCAGGCGCGCGTCACGCTCAGCGGCACGCCCGGCGAGGTCTACTACATCAACTTTCGCGCAAAGGCCGACCCGCCCACGCCCACGCTGGAGCCAACGGTGGCGCCCACCGCCACGCCCTTCAACCTGTACGACGGCAGCTGGCGCGCCAACCTGCGCCTGCCGAACTTCGAGGGCTCGCTCGCCTTCGACGTGATCAACGGCCGCCTCGTCTCGCTCGGCGTCAACGGCGGCAGCTGCGTCTGGACCCACAACCAGAACCTCAGCATCGATCTCGCTTCTGGCAGCTTCGGCTACGACGGCCCCTCCAGCCCCCCCGGCAACATCCGCGCCTACAGCCTGCGCGGCAGCTTCTCCGGCGGCCAGGCCTCTGGCACGCTCAGCGCCACCGACGCCGCCGGCAACCAGTGCCTCGCCAATGTGCCGTGGACGGCCACGCGCTGAAGCGCCCAGCTACGGATGCCGCCCAAAGGCCGCCAGTGCGGCCTCCGAGCCAGCGCAGGCGGGCTAGGCACAGGACGAGCCCGCGCAGGCGGGCTTTGGTCCACCTAGCTGCGGCTTCAGCCGCCAGGCTTGGTACGCCAAGCCCGCACCTTCCCCCGCCAGGCTTCGGACCTCAGCGCAACCTGGTGTAGAATAGCGCCATGCAGACTGCGGCTAGCAACACTGCGACGCACTCCGGCGCCAAGCGCCTGCTGCTTGCGCTCTACATGCTCTTCGCGCTGGCGGCTGGCGCGCGCGCCCTGTTTCAGCTGCTCACGAAATGGGAGCAAGCGCCGCTGGCCTACGGGCTCTCAGCCCTTGCCGCCCTGCTCTACCTGCTGGCGTGCGTCGGGCTCGCACGCAGCTCGCCGCCCGCCTGGCGGCTGGCCGTGGGCGTCTGCGCGTTCGAGCTAGCCGGCGTGCTGCTAGTGGGCGCCCTCAGCCTCGCCCTGCCCACGCTCTTCGCCGCGACGACGGTCTGGTCTGGCTTCGGGGCCGGCTACGGCTACGTGCCGCTGATCCTGCCCGCGCTGGGCCTGGCCTGGCTCTCTCGCCCGTCCACCCGCCACGCCTACGGGCTGCACCAGTGAGCGCGCTGCACGTAGAGCCTCTGGATCACACTGCGGCGCTCGCGATCACGCGCTGGCGCTACCCGCCTCCCTACGACGGCTACACCCTGAGCGACGACCCGCTCGGCACGGCGCTCTTCCTCAGCAGCGCCACAAGCGGCTACTTTCAGCTCTGCGACGCGGCGAGCGAGCTGGTGGCCTTTTGTTGCTTCAGCGAGGAGGCGCAGGTGCCAGGCGGCGACTACAGCGCACAGGCCTTAGATCTAGGGCTGGGGCTACGCCCCGACCTCACGGGGCGCGGGTATGGCATGCAGTACCTGGGCGCCGTGCTCGCGTTCGGTATCGCGCAGTTCCAGCCTACGCTGCTACGCCTCACCGTCGCCGACTTCAACCTGCGCGCCATCAGACTCTACCAGAAGGCGGGCTTCCGCGATTCGGCACGCTTCACCAGCAGCTTCGCCAGGCGCCCATTCATCATTATGACGCAGCCCGCGCCCAAGACACCTCTGGGCCAGAAATAGGCCGGAAATCTGCGTCATCTGCGGATAAAACATCCGGCACCGGTATGCTATCGTAAGGGCGCCCCGTGTGAGCGACCCAACAGGCAAGGAGACACCCATGAACAAGCAGACGATTCGCGACGTGGAGTGGGCCGGCAAGCGCGCCCTCGTGCGCGTCGATTTCAATGTTCCGCAGGACGAAAGTGGCGCCATCACAGACGACACCCGCATCCGCGCCGCCCTCCCCACCATTCGCTACCTGATCGAGCATGGCGCCAACGGCGTGGTGCTCATGTCGCATCTCGGCCGCCCCAAGGGCAAGGTGAACCCGAAGTACAGCATGCGCCCCGTGGTCGAGCGGCTCTTCGAGCTGCTCCCCGAGGCCCACGAGATCCAGAAGACCGAGGCGATCACGGGCGAGGCCGCCGAGGCCGCCGCCGCCGCGCTCCACCCCGGCATGCTGCTGATGCTTGAGAACACCCGCTTCGACCCGCGTGAGGAGGCCAACGACCCCGCCATGGCCCAGGCGCTCGCCCGGCTCGGCGACGTGTTCGTGAACGATGCTTTCGGCGCCGCCCATCGCGCCAACGCCTCCACCGAGGGCGTGGCCCATCACCTCCCCGCCGTGGCCGGCCTGCTGATGGAGAAGGAGCTGGAGTATATCGGCGGTGCCTTGGAGCAGCCGAAGCGCCCCTTCGTCACGATCATCGGCGGCGCCAAGATCAGCGACAAGATCGGCGTGATCGAGCACCTGATCGGCAAGGTCGACGCCCTGCTGATCGGCGGCGGCATGGCCAACACCTTCCTGCTCGCCGAGGGCAACGAGCTTGGCGACTCGCTGGTGGAGCCCGAGAGCGTCAGCCTCGCTGCCGCGCTGATCGCCAAGGCCAAGGCAGCCAACGTGCGCCTGCTGCTCCCCGTAGACGCCATCATCGCCGACGCATTCAGCGCCGAGGCCAACCACAAGACGGTGCGCGCCGACGCGGTGCCCGCCGGCTGGCGCGTGCTCGACATTGGCCCCGAGACGGTGCGGCAGTTCACCGACGAGATCGGCAAGGCCGCGCTGCTGATCTGGAACGGCCCAATGGGCGTCTTCGAGCTAGAACCCTTCGCTGGCGGCACGCGCGCCGTCGCCCAGGCCATGGCCGAAGCGTCCAAGCGCGGCGCCACCACTATCGTCGGCGGCGGCGACTCGGTGGCCGCCATCGAGCAGGCCAACCTCGCCGATCAGATGTCCCATGTCTCCACCGGCGGCGGCGCCTCCCTAGAGCTGCTCGAGGGCAAGACGCTGCCTGGCGTCGCAGCGCTCTTGGATAAGTGAGCGGGGTTGGACCACGAAGGGCCGTTTGGACCACGAAGGGCGCGAAAGGCTGCGAACCACCGCGAAACCGGCCAAGCCCTATTCGCGGTTTCGCGTTCGCGCCCTTCGTGCCCTTTCGAGTCCTTCGCGGTCCAGCCGGTTCGCGGTCCAGCCGTCTCCTCTACGGGGGAGCCGCCGTCGTATCCAGATCCGCGCCCTCGGGCCAGGGCTCCTGGTTGCCCGCCCAGTCCTTGCTGCGCACGCGGAAGGCGAACTGCTTGCCCTCATCGGGGCCAAACCAGGCGCCGAGATCGCTGACCCCGAGCTTCCAGTCGCTCCAGCCACCCTTGGGCAGCAGGCGCACCTGCACATCGTAGGTGGCGATGCCGCTCATGCCGTCGCTGCCGCCCCACGTGATCTGGTAGCCGTTCTCCTTGCGCTGGATCAGCGTCACCCGCGCGTCGGGCGCGGCGGTGTCCTGGCGCGGCGCCCAGGCCAGGGCGTCGAAGCGCACAGCGCGGTTATCATCGCTGGAGAGGTCGCCCAGCTCTACGCGTGGCTGCTCGTTCGCGGCGCCCCCAAAGTGGTAGACGCCAAGCGAGACCCAGCTGCCCGCGGCGGCCTGCTGATCAACCGGCCGCTCGGTGACGGCGCCATCGTGGAACACACGGTAGCGCGCCGAGCTCGTGGCCGCGCTGCCGCACTCGGGGATGTAGGCCAGCAGCTCGTAGAAGCCCGCAGAGGGGAGCTGCGGCGCCCAACTGGCGGTAGCGGTGGCCTTGGCCGCATTGGTGGTCGAGTAGGTCCAGGCGTGCTTGCCGCTCATGCCGCAGCCGGCCTCGAACCAGGGCTGCCCGCTAGCGCCGTAGCCTGCGGCGCCGTCGTCCACGGCGATAGCGTTGGGCTCCACCTCGACGGGCTTCGGCGGCGGGCCGACGGGGGCGATAGTGGCGGGGGTGCCAGGCGTGATGCCGACCGCGCCGCCGGGGCCGGGGTCCGCGCCGAGCCAGAGAAAGCTCACCTCAACCCAGTCGTCGCGAGTCATGCCCAGGTCGTCCCAGTAGGTGCCGTCGGCGATATCGATGCCGTTGGGGAGCAGAATGCGGCGGCCTCGCTCGTCGCGCCCGCCGTTGTAGCCATCCTGGTAGGCGGCCTGGGCCATAGGGAGTCCGACAGGCAGGTCGCCGTAGCGGCGGCTGGGGCTCCAGTAATCGTCTTTGGTATTCCAGGGGCCCACATCCCAGACCGGCGCGACCACGCTGCGGCCCTTGTAGGTGAGGCGGACGCGGAACTTGTCGCTGCCCTTGGGCGAGAGGACACCCCAGGAGGGCAGGGCGACGAAGCGGTCGCGGGGTCTGATCACATGGCCGTTGGCGGTGGTGCGGCCAACAAGGCCCTCGCGGGTTGCGAAGACGCGGTAGATGGGGGCGAGGCTTTGCGCGGGCTCCTCGGCGGCGGGGCCGGCGTCTACCTGAGCGGCGAAGGTGGCCATCAGGGCGAGAATGGCGACGCTCAGGAGGCTGCGTAACTTCCCTGCTTGCATAGGGCCTTTCTGACGACGGTGCGCGCGCGGCGTCCGGTGCAAACCTGGGACGTAGGAGGCCATCGCGCGACGGGCGTCATTGAGCACTCACGGGCGGGGGTGGCGGCGCGACGTGGCGTACCGCCGGTGAGCACTCGTGTACGGGAATGGCGGAGCAAACCGCTCCGCCGGGGGATGGGGCGCACCGTTGCGCCCTGGATGTGTGCTGGCGGTGAAGGCGCGGGCGCGCTACTCCACAACCAGGTTTTTAAGCGTCGGGATGGCGGCGATCCAGACGGGGCCGCTGTTCAGCGCGATCTCGGCGCCGTCGCGCCCGTAGAACTGGAGCTGGGCGAAGCCGGCCCCTTTGCGCCAGGTGCCCTCGATCATCGTGCCATCAAGGAAAATCCGGGCAGGGCCCTCGCCGATCACTTGCTGCTGGATGCGCTTCTTCGGGTCGCCGGGGATGGGGCGCTCGGGCACCTCCATCACGATCACGTTGCGGAAGCGCAGCTGCTCGCCGGTGACGGCATCCACATGCGGGCGGCGCTGGCGGAAGTAGAGGTAGCTATTGCTGGCCTTGTCGTAGCTCCAGCTTACGAAGGCCTCTTTGTAGATGAAGTGGTAGCGCAGGCTCTGGCTGGCGGGGCGCTGAGCGGCGGGCGCGTCGGCCTTGAGCAGAAAGCCCAGCTCGCGCAGGTCGGGCGCGGTGGCCTGCTTGCTGGCGACAAAGGCGGCCATGTCGGCGCTAGACGTGTAGAGGTTATGCGGCGCCGCACGCTCCTTGCTGCGTCGGAAGAAAGGCGTCGCATCGCGGCGTAGGGCGTCCATGTTCAAGAGCTCAACCGAGGTCTGAGCCATCACCAGGGCGTCGGGGGCGCCGCCGGCGTGAGTATAGACGCCGCGCAGGCCCTTGGCCCACTCCACGAAGTACGAGCGGGCGCTGCGCACCGGGCCGATCGTCTTCAGGTCGGGGCTTACCCCAGGCACAAACACGGCCATGTAGCGCGTGATGCCGTACTCGGCCAGGGCCTCGAACACGATCGGAGCCTGGTTGAGCCCAGACTGCGGGTAGGCGTTGGGGTGGTTATCGATCATCACCGTGTAGGGGCGGGCGGTGATGCTGCCACGGGGGAGGCTCAACTCGCGGGCGGGGGCGGGCGAGCGGGTGCGAGCGGCCGCCGGTGCGACGGCGACAAACAATGTGAGCAGCAGAGCCAAAAGGCTTGCGCGATGCAGGTGTCGAAACATGCCGTGATTGGCTCCTTCCGCAGGCGTGGCGGCTCAGGGTGGCAACGGCGCGTATTGTAGCATATCTTTTGCCGCCTCCTCTTACGTAGAGGATCGCACGCGCTGTAGCCCCCGGCAGCACCACGGCCAGAGCGCCAATGCTACAATACGCCCCAACAGTCGCCTTTGCCGCCGGAGCAGCCCATGACCCCACAGAAGCCCTTTGGCCTCTGGCCCAGCCCGCTTACGCCGCGCGCTATGGCCTCCGACCTGCGCCTCGACGATGTGCAGTGGGATAGCGACGGGCGCCGCTTGATCTGGGGCGAGAGCGGCGATGGCCGCGGCGTGCTCTGGTGCGCCGATGTTGCTGGCGCCCAGGCGCCCCGCGCCCTCACGCCTGGCGATCTGTCGGTGCGCGCCCGCGTGGGCTACGGCGGCGGCGATTTCTGTGTGGGCCACGGCCATGTCTACTTCGCCGAGGCGCGCTCCGGGCGGATCTTCCGCCAGAGCCTCGCCAGCGGCCTGCCCCGCCCCGTCACGCCCGCCTTCGGCCACGCCGCCGCCCCCGCTCTCGCCCCCGACGGCGCATGGCTGCTCTATGTCCACAGCGTGGACGGCGACGACTGCCTCGCCCTGGTAGACAGCGAGGGGCGCCAGTGGCCCCAGCGCCTGGTGGCGGGCCACGACTTTTTTATGTGGCCCTGCTGGCACCCCGACGGCGGCCAGGTGGCGTATGTGGCATGGAATCACCCGAACATGCCCTGGGACGGCACCACGCTTTTCCTCGCCGAGCTCGACCACTCTGGCCATGCGCCCGTGCTGCGTGCCAGCCAGCAGATCGCGGGCGGAGCCGCCACCAGCATCTTCCAGCCCTGCTTCTCGCCCGACGGGCGCCACCTGGCGTATGTGTCCGACGCCGATGGCTGGTGGCAGATCTATCTCTACGAGCTGGCGTCGGGCACGCACCGCCGGCTCAGCGAGGGCGCCGCTGAGCACGGCGAGCCTGCCTGGGTGCAGGGCATGCGTACGATTGCTTGGGGCCGCGACGGTCGGCGGCTCTACTTTCTGCGCAACGAGGGCGGCACCCGCCGCGTCTGCGTGCAGCCCGTGGACGGCGGCCCCTGCCAGGTGCTCAGCGATGGCGAGGGCTACAGCTGGTTTACGCAGCCCGCCGCATCGCCCACGTCCGACGTTCTGGCCGGTATCGCCTCGTCGCCCAGCATCCCCCGCCGGATCATGCTGGCCGACGGCGAGCGCTCACGCGTGCTGCGCCGCAGCTCCGGCGAGATGCTGCCCGAGGCGCAGCTGGCGAGCGCGCTTCAGGTGGTGTGGACGGGGCTGGACGGCAGCAGCGTCTATGGCCTGCTCTACCTGCCCCCCGGCTACGTGCCTGGCGCAAGCAGCGGCCCGCGCCCGCCCGCCGTGGTGATGGCGCACGGCGGCCCCACCGGCCAGGCCGTAATGAGCTACGACGGCGAGGTGCAGTTTCTCGCCACTCGTGGCTACGTCGTGCTGGACGTGAACTATCGCGGCAGCACAGGCTACGGCCGGGCCTACACCCAGGCCCTGCGCGAGCAGTGGGGCGTGCTCGATGTGGCCGACATGCTGAGCGCGGCGCGCTACCTGGCCTCGGCCAGCATCGCCGACCCCGCCCGCATCGTGGCGATGGGCGGCAGCGCCGGCGGCTACACGGTGCTGGAGGCGCTCTGCCAGGCGCCTGATCTGTTCCGCGCCGGCGTCTGCCGCTACGGCATCGCGAACCTCTTCACGCTCGCCGCAGACACCCATAAGTTCGAGGCGCACTACCTGGACACGCTGATCGGCCCGCTGCCCGAGATGGCCACGCGCTACCGCGAGCGCTCGCCGATCTTCCACGCTACGCGCATCAAGACGCCGCTGGCGATCTTCCAGGGCGCCGACGACACCGTGGTGCCGCCCGCGCAGTCCGAGGCGATTGTGGAGGCCCTGCGCCGCCAGGGCGTGCCCCACGTCTACCATCTGTACCAGGGCGAGGGCCACGGGTGGCGCCGCGCCGAGACGATCGCGGCCTACTACGGCGCCCTGGAGGCGTTTCTGCGCGAGCATGTCATCTTTGGATAGGGCCGCAGCGCCCGTCGCCCTACGCAAGCTTTGAAAGGACTCCCCCAGACCATGGCTCAGCAAGTGCCCGAGCGCAGCGAGATCGCCCTTAAAGATACCTGGGACGCGAGCAGTGTCTTCGCCACCGACGCGGACTGGGAGGCCGCCCTTGGCACCGTCACCGCCCGCGTCGACGAACTCGCCGCCTTCCGTGGCCGCCTTGCCGAAGGCCCCGCCGTGCTCGCCGACTACCTCGCGCTCGCCGAGGAGCTTGTACGCATCACCGGCAAGGTCGGCGTCTACGCCCGCATGTTTTACGCCGTCAACACCGCCGACCAAGCCGCCCAGGCCCGCGCCGACCGCGCCTCAATGCTGTTTTCCCGCGTCAGCGCCGCAATGGCTTTCGGCGAGCCCGAGCTGCTCGCGATTGGCGAGCAACGCCTGAGCCAGTGGGTTGGCGCGGAGCCGCGCCTCGCCCACTACGCCCACCACTTCGAGCGCCTCGCCCGCCGCGCCGATCACGTGCTCTCCGCCGAGGTTGAGGAGCTGCTGCGCCAGGTGGGCGAGCCCTTCAACGCCGCCGCCGCCACCCACGGCGTGCTCACCAACGCCGATCTCAGCTTCGCGCCCGCCCAGGACGGCCAGGGCGAGCCCTACGAGATCGCGCAGGGTACGATCAATGCCCTCATCACCCACGCCGACCGCGAGCTGCGCCGCACTGCGTGGGAGAGCTACGCCGACGCTCACCTCGCCCTACGCCACGCCCAGGCCAGCTGCCTCGCTGCCGGTGTCAAGCAGGATGTCTTCGTCGCCCGCGCCCGCCGCTACGGCTCATCGCTGGAGGCCGCCCTCACCCCGAACTTCATCCCCCTGGAGGTCTTTCATAACCTGATCGCCACGTTTCAGGCCAATCTGCCCACCTGGCATCGCTACTGGGCGCTACGCAAAAAGGCCCTCGGCCTGAGCGAGCTGCACGTCTACGACACCAAGGCGCCGCTCACCGTCGCCCCTGTGCGCGTGCCCTACGCCCAGTCGGTGGAGTGGATCTGCGACGGCATGGCGCCCCTCGGCGCGGAGTACGTGGCCGCCATGCGCCGCGGCCTCACCGAGCAGCGCTGGGTTGATGTCTACCCCAACCGGGGCAAGCGCGCCGGCGCGTTCTCCATGGGCGTCCCTAGCACCCACCCCTTCATTATGATGTCCTACAACGACGATGTGTTCGGCCTCAGCACGCTCGCGCACGAGCTCGGCCACTCGATGCACTCCTACTACACCCGCGCCACCCAGCCCTTCCCCTACACCAACTACGGCCTCTTCCTGGCCGAGGTGGCGTCGAATTTCAACCAGGCGCTCGTGCGTGATCACCTGCTCACCCGCTTAACTGGCCGCGACGAGCAGATCGCCCTGATCGAAGAGGCCATGGCCAACTTCCATCGCTACTTCTTCATCATGCCCACGCTTGCCCGCTTCGAGCTCCAGATCCACGAGCGCGTAGAGCGCGGCGAGGCGCTCACCGCCGACGGCATGATCAGCCTGATGGCTGAGCTCTTCGCTGAGGGCTACGGCGATCAGGTCGTACTCGACCGCGAGCGCGTCGGCTCAACCTGGATGCAGTTCTCGACCCATCTCTACGCGAACTTTTATGTCTACCAGTATGCCACCGGCATCTCTGGCGCCCATGCCCTCGCCCAAGGCGTGATCGAGGGCCGCCCCGGCGCGGCCGAGCGCTACCTTGGTTTCCTCAAGGCCGGCGGCTCTGCTTACCCGCTGGATACGCTGCGCGCCGCTGGCGTAGACATGGCCACCACCGAGCCCGTCGAGCAGACATTCGCCGTTCTGGCGAGCTATGTGGAGCGGCTGGAGGCACTGGTGGGGTAGGTTATGCAAAAAACCTCAGCCTCCTGGTTTATATTAGTTAAAGACTAGTTAAGCCAGGAGGTCTTCCTATGCGTCGCCCGAACCAGCTCGCACTCGCGGCCCTCGCCGTGGTGCTCACCCTCGGGGCCGTCGTCGCCCTTGCCCAGCAGGCCAACACGATCTACCTGCCGCTCGTAACGGGCCAGCCCGCACCGTCCACACCCAGCCCAACCAGCACGCCCGGCACGCCGAACCCCACCTTCACCGGCGAGGGCACCTACTATAACGAGGCCGACGGCGGCGGCAACTGCACCTTCGACCCAACCCCGACCGACCTGATGGTGGGCGCGATGAACGAGACCCAGTACGCCAACGCGGATCTCTGCGGGGCCTACGTGGCGCTCACCGGCCCCAAGGGCACGATCAGCGTGCGGATCGTGGATCGCTGCCCCGAGTGCAAGCCCGGCGACATCGACCTGAGCCCGCAGGCCTTCGACCGCATCGCTGAGCGCAGCGCGGGCCGCGTGCCGATCAGCTGGCATGTGATCAGCCCAAGCCTGGCGGGCACCATCGCCTACCGCTTCAAGGAGGGCAGCAACCAGTGGTGGACCGCGGTGCAGATCCGTAATCATCGCAACCCGATCGCGAAGCTGGAGTACCGCAACAGCGCTGGGCAATGGGTGAGCGTAACCCGCGAGCGCTACAACTACTTTGTGGAGCCTGCCGGCATGGGGCCTGGGCCGTACAATTTCCGCGTCACCGACGTGTACGGCAACGTATTGCTAGATAGCGGCATCGCCCACATGGAGGCCAGCGCCGTGCAGGGCGCAGGGCAGTTCCCACCTGGGCCATAGCTATAACGCTCCTCTAACGTGGCGTCTATGTCGATCTAACACTGCCGCGCTATAGTAATACTCGTAGCGCAGAAGCGCCAGCCAGTGAACAACGACAAGCGACATATGAGGAGCTTTACCATGACTAGCATGACCCGCCGCGACGCCTTCCAGAGCGCTGTGACCCTGCGCGAGGCCGTGAACCGCATGTTCGAGGAGAGCCTTGCGTCCAGCGCGCCCGCCCGCAGCTTTGTGCCCGCCCTGAACCTGAGCGAGACCAGCGAGGCCTACTTCGTGGAGCTTGCGCTGCCTGGCCTGCGCAGCGAGGATCTGAGCGTCACCTTCGAGAATGGCGTGCTGACGGTGAGCGGCGAAGTGAGCCAGAGCGAGGAGCAGAAGGAGCGCAGCTTCCACCGCGTGGAGCGCCGCTACGGCAGCTTCAGCCGCAGCGTGAGCCTGCCCGTCACCGTGCGCGGCGACGCCATCGAGGCCAAGCTTGAGAGTGGTGTGCTCAACCTGAGCATCCCCAAGGCCGAGGAAGTCAAGCCCCGCAAAATCAACGTCAACGTGATTTAGCACCTTCGACGACCGACGACCGACGACTAGCCCACAAGCTGGTCGTCGGTTTTTTTGTTGTAGCGCTGGGGCACGAACAGCGCGAACGTCTGGACCGCGAACGGCTCGAATGGGCATGAACAGCGCGAACGCGAAACGGCGCAGGGCGCACGTCCGCCCGCATGCGTATTGTTTCGTGGTGGTTCGCTTCCGTTCGCGGCTTCGTAGTCCAAAGGGCCTGGGCGTCCAGGCAGATACGAAACCTCTTGACAGCTAGATTCCCTGTGCTACTTGTCAAGCTGATTGAGCACGCGATGGTAGAGGCCCGGGCGCTCGACCACTCCTACGTTGGAACAGAGCATCTGCTGCTAGGGCTGACGCAGCTGGGCGAAGGCACAGCGTGTGCCTCTTGGATTTGCTCGGTGTGCGCCCCGAGCAGCTGTGCATGCAGGTGCTTCGCGTGATCCAGACACCGCAGTAGGCGGTTGGCGGTGTGCAACCTGCCCGCATACCGCCTACCAGTGCGTCGCGCACCCTGTTCCCTGTTCCCTCCTCGCCCTACCGCATCGTCGCCTCGGCGATGGCGGCGCTGGCGTTCAGCGGCAGCAGGCGCGGCAGGAACACGCCCAGCTTGTTGGCGAAGCCCGGCACCACGCTTGCGCGCCCCTTGAGCATGGCCGCGATCCCGATCCGCGCCACCTCGGGGCTCTGCATCATCGACAGCCGCTGGTAGAGCGTGGGCGTCTGCCCCGAGACCTTGAGGAACTCGGTGGCGGTGATGCCGGGCGAGATCACGGTGCTATGCACGCCGGTGCCGCGCAGCTCGTAGTTCAGCGCCACACTGAAGTTCAGCACAAAGCTTTTGGCCGCGCTGTAGCTCGCGTACAGCGGCGAGGGCTGATACGCCCCGATCGACGCAAGCTGGAGCATGAAGCCGAACTTGCGCCCCACCATGTCCGCCACAAACAGCTTGGTCATATGCACGAGCGTCACAATATCCAGCTCCAGCATGTTGCGCTCGCGCTCCCAGGGCAGCTCGGTGAACTTGCCGTACAGGCCGTAGCCCGCGTTGTTCACCAGCACATCAACCTGCGTGCCCGCTGTTTTCAGCTGATCGTACAGCCGCTGCGGCGCATCGCGCTCCGCCAAGTCCATCGCGATGATCTCGGCGCGCACCCCGTGCCGTGCCGCGATCTCGTCGGCGTGCTTGCGTAGCAGCTCCTCGCGCCGCGCCACCAGCACCAGATTGCAGCCCCGCGCCGCCAGCTCGCGCGCAAAATCCACCCCCAGCCCGCTCGACGCACCCGTAACCAGCGCCGTCCGCCCGCGCAGCAGATCCGTGTTGTTCCGCGCCACCGTAGTGCCCCCTTTCTTTAAATGACCACGGGTCAACTATAAATGACTTGCGGTCATTTGTCAAGCGGCGTGCCTTTCAACCAGGGCTACGTCATAGTCGGCGCTGCCAGAACCCGGCGGTTAAAACCGCGTCGGCCGGGCCTGCGGCCGCGCGTCGGCCTGCGCCGACGTCTCCGGACCCGCCCGCCTGCCGACCATAACGTAGCCCTACCTTTCAGCTGGCCCCCCAGGCTGCGCTCGACCAGCTACGCACACCCTCAAAACTTTGTTATAATTCTGCTACGTCCCACCCCTTCGCGCCTTCACGTTCGCGCCCTTCGCACCCATTCGCGCCCTTCGTGCTCCAACGCCCTGTACCCTCCCATGACCCACACTGCAACAATCCACGACCTTACCGGCGACGCCGTGCTCTACCGCGACCTCGAGCCATGCGACCCCGCGCTGCCGCGCCTAGCGACGCTGCGGGCGCGCCTCGGCCTGCCGCCCGGCCCGCCGCCCCGCAAGCGCGACGCCGCCTACGCCCAGATTATCCTTGCGCTCGCCCACGCCGCCCAGGCCGCCCGTGGCGGGCCGCCCCTCGCCGCCCTCGCGGTGCTCGGCGACACCGACAACGACCGGCTGCTCGCCGCCCACCTGCGCGCCGCCGGCCCCCTGCCGAGCTTCGGCTTCATCGGCGAGGATCGCCCTGTCGCCGCCGAGGCTATAACCTGGCAGGGCGACACCGCCATCGCCACGCGCTGGCACCTGATCGCCCCCTGGGCCGCAGAGGTCACGCGCCGTGGCGGCAACCTGGCTCGCGCCGCCATCCTGATCGACATCGACAAGACCCTGCTCGGCCCGCGCGGCCGCTCCGACGGCGCCATCGACGACGCCCGCGCCGAGGGCGCCGTCGCCATCTCCAACGCGCTCCTGCTGGGCCGGCTCGACGTGCCCGCCTTCCGTCGCGTCTACGCCGAGCTCTGCCTCAAGCCCTGGCACGCTTTCACGCTCGACAACCAGGACTACGTGGTGGCCTCGGCGCTGCTGCTCGCCACTGGCGCCGCCGACATCGAAACCCTGCGCGCCGAGCTCGACGACGGCACCGCCAGCTTCCCCGATTTCCTCGCCGCCACCGCCCAGAGCGTGCGCCCCGAGCTCGCCCAGCTACACGCCGAGCTGTCCGCCCGTGTGGCCGAGGGCGACCCCACGCCGTTCAAGGCCTTTCGTCGCGCCGAGCTCACCGCCACCCTCGCCCGCATGGCCGATGGCCGCCTCACGCTCTGCGGCGACCTGTTCGATCTCTGCCGCAACCTGGCCGACCAGGGCGCCCTGCTGCTCGCCGCCTCCGACAAGCCCGCCGAGTCGGCGCTGCCCGCACCCGAGCAGCTCGCCATCGGTATGCTGCCGCTGCACCGCACCCCCGCCATCGTAGATTGATACGGACCCCACCCCATGACGCTCGACGATCTGTTCACCCCTCAGGCCCGCGCGCTCACCCCGCCGATGTATGGCCCGCCCACCCAGCCCGAGGGCGTGCCGCTGATCTCCCTGGCTTACGGCCTGGCCGACCCGGCGCTCTTCCCGCATGAGGAGCTGATCGACGCCACCGCCCAGATCCTCGCCACCGACCTCAACGCCGCCCTGAACTACGGGCCGAACGCGCCCGCGCTGCTGGCCCTCGTGGCCCAGCGCCTGCGCAGCGAGGGTGTGGACGCCCACGAGCAGCAGACGATGCTCGCCTACGGCTCCAGCCAGATCCTCGGCCTGCTCCCCCAGGTGCTGCTTGCCCCCGGCGACAGCGTGATCATCGAGGCGCCCACCTTCCTCGGCGCCGTCGCCCGCTTTCGCATGGCTGGAGCCCGCATGATCGGTGTGCCCGTCGACGCCCACGGCATGGACGTGGACGCCCTGGAGGAGCGCCTGAAGGAGCTGCGCCGCGCGGGCGTGCGCCCCAAGTTCATCTACACGATCCCTACCTTCCAAAATCCCGCCGGCGTCACGCTTACGCTGGAGCGACGCCAGCGCCTGGTGGCCCTCGCCGCCGAGTATGGCGTGCTGATCGTTGAGGACGACGCCTACGTCGATCTGCGCTTTCGCGGCGAGCCGCTGCCGCCCCTCGCCGCCCTTGATCAGGCAGGCTGGGTGCTGCGCGTCGGCACCTTCTCGAAGATCCTGGCCCCAGGGCTACGCATGGGCTGGGCCCACGGCCCCCAAGCCCTGATCGACCGCCTGCTGATGTTCAAGGTGGAGGGCAGCAGCGGCCCTTTCCTCACCCATCTCGTGGCGCGCTTCGCCGCGAACGGTCGCCTCGACGCGCACATCGCCGCGCTCAGCGCCCACTACGCCGCCAAGTGCGAGCTGATGGTGGCCGCGCTGCGCCGCGCCCTGCCAGACGCCACGTTTGAAGTGCCCGACGGCGGCTTCTTCATCTGGCTGCGTCTGCCCGAGGGTATCACGGCAAGCGCCCTCACGCCGGTGGCCCTGCGCCACGGCGTAGAGTTTCTGGCTGGCACGCGCTGCTTCACCGACGGCAGCGGCGACGACTACATCCGCCTGGCCTTCAGCGAGGAGCCCGCCGCGCGCATCGAGCAGGCCATGCGCCGCCTGGGCACCGCCGTAGACGAGCTACGCCCAGCGTGAGCTTCCGGGAAGCTCCTGCTCGCCAGCAGCTACATTCGTTCGGGCGCCCCTCGTAGGCGCCTCAGGAGTCTCACCATGAGCGAACAAAGCTCTCCACCCACCCCTGCCCCGCGCAGCCGCGGCTGGCTGATCGCCCTCTCGATCATCGGCGGCCTCGTGCTCGCCTGCGCCATCCTGCCCATCGGCCTGTTCGCCGTGCTCCTCGGGGTCGGCGGGCGCGCAACGGCCACGCCCGGCACGGCGCTGCCCACCAGCCGCTGGGAGGAGCAGGCCGTCGAGGGCACCGGCCGCGACCGCGTGGTCATCATCGACATCTCGGGCGTGATCGGCGCCCCCAGCGACGCCTTCAGCCTCCAGCTCTCTCACGGCCAGCTGCTCCGCCAGATCCGTCAGGCCACAAAAGATACGCTCGTGAAGGCCGTGGTGCTGCGCGTGGATAGCCCCGGCGGCGGTGTGGTTGCCAGCTCCGAGATCCACGCCGAGCTGCTGAAGCTGCGCGAGGCCGGCAAAACCCTTGTGGTCTCCATGGGCACTACGGCAGCCAGCGGCGGCTACTACGTTAGCGCCCCCGCCGACCGTATCTACGCCAACCCCGACACGCTCACCGGCAGCCTCGGCGTGATCCTCTCGCTCACCAACTACGAAGACAGCTTCGAGAAGCTCGGCCTGAAGAGTTATGTCTACAAGAGCGGTGAGCTCAAGGACATCGGCTCGCCGACGCGCTCGCCCACCCCAGAGGAGCAGCGCGTGCTTCAGTCGGTGGTCGACGAGGCCTACGCCGGCTTCGTCCGCGTGATTGTGGAGGGGCGTGGGCTGCCCGAGGAGCAGGTTCGCCAGATCGCCGACGGTCGCATCTACACGGGCAATCAGGCCTTGGAGCTGGGCCTCGTCGACGAGCTTGGCAACCTCGATGCGGCCATTCTGGGCGCCAAAGACTTGGCCGGACTGGAGACGGCCCTGGTGGTGCGCTACACCGAGAGCACCTCGCTGCGCGCGCTGCTACTCAGCCGCCTCGCCACGCCCCAGGCTCCCGCCGACCCACTCGGCCTGCGCCAGCTCACCGATCCGCAGCCGCCCCGCCTAGAGTATCGCTGGCTGCCGTAAGAGCGTAGCATCGAGCACAGCGACGGGCCGCCATCCGATTCGCGCTCTTCGCCACCTTCGCGCCCTTCGTGGTCCAAACGGCTCGCGTCCAGAATCAAAAAGCCCCTCGCTCCGTTGGCCGGAGCGAGGGGCAAAAAGCATAAGC
>JAYUYB010000626.1:0-3219 GCA_043752655.1 Chloroflexota bacterium | reverse complement strand
TGGCAGCCAGGGGAGCAAACTGAGTGCTGAGTGCTGAGTGCTGAGTGCTGAGGACGGCGCGACGATGCCACTGAGTGCTGAGGGCGGCGCGGCGATGCTGCTGAGTGCTGAGTGCTGAGTGCTGAGTGCTGAGGGCGGCGCGGCGATGCCAAGGACCTGGGTTGACTCCTGCCCCCTTCCTGCATCTGCCACGCCTGCTTCGCTCTCGCCATCACCGTCCACCGTCCCCCGTCCCCCATCTACCGTCAGCGACAGATACACAAACCCCACAATCGCCACCGCAAACAGGCCAAAGATGATCAGGAAGGCGTGGAGCCCGCTGCGTGCGGCGGGGTACGGCGCAATGATGCTGGTGATCCGCCCGAGCAGCGGCAGGTCGAGCCACGGCGCGGCGCCGCCCACCAGCGAGTGGAAGGTAAGGTGGAAGGGCAGGAAGAGCAGGTAGGCCGCCGCCACAACCAGCAGCAGCAGGCGCCCAAGCTCCCGCCAGGGCCGCTCGGGCTCGTGCCGCAGCAGCAGCAGCGCCAAGGCGGCGCCGTAGAGCAGCATGTAGGTCGGCAGATCCCAGCTGTTGATCGCGTAGAGGCTGCCCAGCACGATCCCCGTGAGCGCGAGCTCGCCCCAGCCGGCCCGGCTTCTGCCAAACGCAGGCACGCTGGGCCTTGCGAGCGTGCTCAGGGCCAGGGCGACCGCGAGCAGCCCGAAGGGCAGCGCCATCACGTGGGGGTGCATGTCGCCCAGTCGAAAGCTGAAGAGCGGGAACTCCGTAATAACGTAGCGGCGCTCCTGGCGCGGCTGCTGCTCGGGCGTCTCCAGCGTGTACTCGTCCCAGAGCGAGCGCGAAGGCCACCACCAGCTGAAGCCCGCCAGCTTGTCCTGGCGCTCCCAGCCCGTAATAACCCCAAAATCGCCGGTGGGCGCTGCGTACGGCAGCGTGATCGTCCGCTCGCCACGGGCCGCCTGCCCCAGCGCCGAGAGCAGCTGCGGTCCGTCGAGGGCCACCACGCGCTCGTCCCCGAGGGCCACCTGCAACACCCCCGACTGGTTGCCCGCCACCAGCACAAAGATCACCCCCAGCAGCGGAAACAGCCACGTAACCTTTGTCCACCGTCCACCGTCCACCGTCCACCGTCCACCGTCCAGCGCCATCATATTCGCGATCAGCCCGGCCACCCCCTGGGCGGTGAGGGCGAAGAGCAGCGCCAGGGCGAGGTTGTAGGCGGCGGCCGGGTCGAGCCCGGTAAGCTGCGCCATCGCGGCCATCAGCAGGTAGCCAAAGTAGTAGTAGTTGATGCTGAAGCCCGCCAGCCAGGGGTCGCTCGGCGGGAAGCTGTCCGAGCGCTGGATGGCGTTGAAGAAGGCGAAGTCCATCGGGCGCTCGGTGCCCCAGGGCGTCGGGTCGTGGGCGCGCATCCAGACCACGGCGAGCATAGCCGCCAGGAAGAGCGCCTCCGAGGCGAGCAGCGCCGGCCAGCGCGCCCGTAAACCGGCACGCGCCGCCGCCAGCGTGGCCCGCAGGCCGCCAGTTGCCCACACTCCTAGCCCCGCCACAGCTACGGCGGCGACGATCAGGCTTGCTGCCCTAAACGGCGCCAGCCCGAACATGGCGGCCAGCCACGCCAGGTAGCCCGTGAGCAGCAGGCCAAACGTCTTGGCGAAGGCGTGGCCCCGGTCGGGCAGCGCCCGCAGCAGCCACGCCGCCAGCGGCAGCCCCGCCAGCCCGATCAGCTGGATCGCCAGCCAGTAGGTGAAGATCTCGCGCGCCATTACTGCCCCAGCTCCGTAAGCAGCCGCCGCGCGTCGCCGGCCCAGGGCCCGTCGGGGGCCAGCTGAAGGTAGATCTGGAGCTGGGAAGTGGCGCGCTCCCCCTCGCCGCGCTGGGCGAACAGCTTGCCGAGCTGGAAGTATGGGTCGGGCGACTGCGCGTCCGCGACGACAGCCTGGCTCAACGCGATTTCAGCCTTATCGAGCTCGCCCCACTCCAGCAGGGCGGCCCCGAGCTTGTTCCAGTTGCCTGCCGTGGGCGACCCGCGCGCGGCCAACATGTAGGCCTCCTCGGCGTCGGCGTAGCGCCCCGCATCGCTCAGGATGTCGCCCCAAAGATGCAGCACGCCGGTGTCTTTCGGGTTGGCGCGGCCCGCCGGCTCCAGCACCGCTGCGGCGTCGTCCAGGCGGCCCAGCTCCCGGTAGAGCTCGGCCAGCCCGAAGGCCAGCGGGCCGTCGCTCGGGCTGGCGGCGTTAGCCTGCTCCAGCTCCTCCAGGCCCGCCGGTGCCTCGCCAGCGGGCAACTGCGCGGGGCGGGTTGCGGGCGCGTCGGCCGCAAAGTCGAAGGGCGCAGGGCGCGCGTAGCTCTCCGGCAGCCCCGTCACCTGGTAGATCTGCACCTGGGCGGTCGTGTAGACCGGTGTAAGGTAGGTGTCGCGCATCTGGTCGAACTTGGCCAGGCCGGCAGAGGGGTAAAATGCCCGCTCCACGCCGCCAACGTACACGTACCCAACCTGATAGCGCCCCAGGAAGCGCAGGGCGCTCTCTACGTCTGGGCTGCGGTAAAACTCGTTCACATCGCGGTCGCGCCGCGCGGCCAGCTCCGGGTCGCGCTGCTCGTTCACATGCAGCGCGCTCACCACCGTGGGCAGGCCGGTGTTGGCAGCGATGCGAATGCCGTAGGCGCGGTAGAACCAGAGGCTCGACTGCACCACCACGGGCGTGCCCACGATATTCTCGTTCAGCCACTTGATCGCCGCGCCGTCGCCGCCAAGCTCCACCGTCACCTCGGCCACGCCAGGCTCGCAGCCGCCGAAGGCCACGCAGTCGTACGTAAAGCGCGCCTCGTCCATGAAAGCCAGACCATCGAGTGTTGGCCCGGTCTGCACGTCGAAGCGGTTGGCCACCCGGCTCGGGGTGCCGGCCAGCGGGTAGACGGCGGCGGCCAGCGCCAGGGCGACGAGCAGCGCCAGCCCGGCGGTGCGCGTGCTTGGCCCGCCGATGCGCAGTAGGCCGCGCAGCAGGGCGGGCAGGCTCGCGGTGGCGGCCAGCGTCAGCAGCACCCAAACCTGGAGCCCGAACTTGAAGACCGTGTTCATGCGGTACCACTCGCTGCCGTCCAGGTGGTCGCGGATGTAGATCAGCTCCACGCCCAGCGACACGGCCCAGCCCAGCCACGCTAGCAGCAGCCCGTACCAGGCTGCGGCGCCGAGCCCCCGGCGCAGCAGCAGCGCC
>JAYUYB010000625.1:0-3219 GCA_043752655.1 Chloroflexota bacterium | reverse complement strand
GCTGAGGGCGCCGCCGAGCTGCCCGCCAGCGCCTGTGATCGCGATCCGCACAGCCCTGCTCCTGCCTGCTTTCGCCGCACAGACGTGCGGTGCCGCTCCAAGCTGCAAGAGTAGCAGAAGCGGCGGGAGGCGTCAACTTTGTGTTGGGGTGCGGGGGGCCATCGCCCGCCTGCGCGGGATCGCCAGGGCGGGATTGGGGCACCCCTGTATCGGCCCGACGCTCAGAATGCTATACTATAGTGGGCTAGATGGCGATGTCATGCCTCGCAGGCGCCCATACGAAAACTACTATTTTCCGTAGTAGAATGCGGAAAAATGGTAATAATGGCGCGTGCAGAGGGGCTATACCAGCTGCGAGCGTACTGTCGCTGCAGGGGTGAGAGGTGTGTGGGTTATGCTTGAGCCGGGCGCCATTTTGCAGGATCGCTACAAGATTGTTGCCCCGATCGGCAAGGGCGGCATGGGCTCGGTCTACCGCGCCCGCGATCTACGCCTGCGCACCGAGGTCGCGCTCAAGGAGACGCTTTTTAGCGACGACGCCTACCGACGCGCCTTCGAGCACGAGGCCCAAATCCTCGCCCGCCTGCGCCACCAGGCGCTCCCGCGTGTGATCGACCACTTTATGGAGGGCCACGGCCAGTTCCTGGTGATGGAGTTCATCCACGGCGAGGATCTTGGCAACCAGCTTGTGCGCCTCGGCCAGCGCTTTGCCACGCCCCCCGCCCTGCCGATGATCCTGCGCTGGGCCGACCAGCTGCTCGACGCGCTGCAGTACCTGCACTCGCGCCCGCTGCCCGTCTACCACCGCGACATCAAGCCCAAGAACCTGAAGCTCACCCCGAGCTACGAGATTATTTTGCTCGACTTTGGGCTGGCGCGCGGCGGCATGACGGTGAGCATCGACCCTAGCGCCGGCACGTCGGCCCCCGCGCAGGAGAAGAAGATCTACGGCTTTACGCCGCCCTACGCGCCGATCGAGCAGATGCGCGATGGCGAGCCAGACGCACGCAGCGATCTCTACTCGCTCGCCGCCACGATCTACCACCTGCTCACGGCCTCGCTGCCCAGCGACGCGATGGTGCGTATGGCGAAGCTGATCAACGGCCAGCCCGACCCGCTGCGCCCCATCCGCGACACGGCGCCCCACGTGCCCGCCCCCATCGCCGAGCTGTTCCAGCGCGCCCTGGCCGTAACAATCGACGACCGCCCTCGCTCCGCCCGTGAGATGCGCGAGGAGCTGGCTCGTCTACGGGTCTTGGCCCCCGCCGTCGAGCTCTTGCAGCATCCCGCTGCCGCCCCGCAGCCCGAGTCGCAGCCCGCCCCGGCGAACGATACGCCCCACGCCGTCGCGGTGCCCCACGCAGGCGCCGCGAGCTTCCCCGGCGCGATCACGCCGAGTATCACCGAGCCGCTCGCCGGCCCGTCGGCTACGCCCACGGGCACGCTGCTGCGCATGCTCACCACCGGCAGCCCCATCCGTTCGCTCGCCTTCAGCCCCACGGGCGGGCTGCTCGCGGCCGGCTACGACGACCACACGGTGGGCCTGTGGCGCCTGAGCGACTACGCCCACCTTGCGACGCTGAAGGGACACACCAGCAGCGTGCGCGACGTGCGCTTCGCCCCCGTAGGCGGCCTGCTCGCCACGGCCAGCGACGACGAGACGGTGCGGCTCTGGCGCGTGAGCGACGGGGCCTTCCAGCGCATGCTGCGTGTGCCGGCCTGCTCGATCGAGTGCATCGCCTTTAGCCCGGACGGCAGCCTGCTTGCCGTCGGTGGCTGGGGCGGGGCGATCACCCTGGTAGATGTGCGCGAGGAGCGGCTGAACGTGGTGGATAACCTGCCCGCACCCTTCATTCACAGCGTGGCCTTTAGCCCCGACGGCGATCTGCTGGCGGCGGGCGGCTACGACGGCGCGGTCTATCTTTGGCAGGTCACTGATCACCAACCCGCCGCGCCGCTCGGCGGCTTCACCACATTTATCCACAGCGTGGCCTTTAGCCCCGATGGCCTCTGGCTTGCGGCAAGCAGCGGCGGCAGCGTGCGCGTGTGGCGCATACATGATCGTAGGCCGATCGATCTGCTCCAGGGCCATACCGGCCCCGTCCACGGCATCGCCTTCAGCCCGGACAGCCGCACCCTCGCCACTGCCAGCGAGGACAAGAGCGTCCGGCTCTGGCGTACGAGCGACTGGACGCTAATCCCTATCCCGCTCGACCACCGCTCTGGCGTGGCGAGCCTGGCCTACAGCCCCGACGGCGCCACGCTCGCCACGGGCAGCCACGATGGCCGGATCTGCCTCTGGAACATGGGGTAGGTCGGGCATGTAGGCGGAACTGATTGCCGGAAGAGGGCAGGGCTGACGAGAGTATTCGTGTCGAAAACGAAACGATCACTGATCATCATTCAGGATTTGTTCGAGAATAGCTGCAGTGAGACCGCGCGCTTGTGCTTCAGCACTCATATCATTCATGAGCTGCTGGAGCGATGCTTGAGAAGCTAGGGTTGGATTTTGGAGCATAACGCGCAGCAGCAGCTGGGTTTTGCGGCACTCTACTTCGGAGGCGCTATTATACTTCTCAGCAGTGTCAGTATCAATGGGAATGGTTATTGTCGTCCCACTCATGCTCATTCTCCTTGGCATGTGGTGCTGGGTGTACTGTCGATATTCGGTATCAGTATAGCATCTTTGTTCGTGAAATGCTAGCGCGCCCTTCCTGAAGGTATGCTCCAGCGGGCGGCTCACCGCAGCGCAGCCACGCGTGCCACCACCTCCAGGATGCGCTCCGCCCTGCGCCCATACGTGTGCTGGGCGGCGAGGGCGCGCCGCGCCTGCGCGCCCGCGTGATCCGGCGCGGCGCTGAGGGCCACCGCTAGGGCCGCCGTAAGCCCGGCGAGGTCGCGGCGGGCGAAGGGGTGGCAGAGCGCAGGCGGCACGATCTCGTGCAGGGCGGGCAGGGCGGGCAGCACCAGCGGCTGGCCGAGGGCCAGGTACTCGAACAGCTTGAGCGGCGAGGCGGTCACATCGGTGACGGTATCGGGGATGGCGAGGGCGTCGGCGGCGCCCAGGTAGCGCACGATCTCGCGCTGGGGGCGGGGGGGGATGAGGTGGACGGTGGACGGTGGACGGTGGACGGTGGACGGTGGACGGTGGACGGTGGCTTCGCCGTTTCCGACCGCGAAGCCGAGCGCCGCTGCTTGTTGGGCCAGGGCAGCCCGCTC
>JAYUYB010000624.1:0-3223 GCA_043752655.1 Chloroflexota bacterium | reverse complement strand
TTGTGAGCAAGCCGGTGAGCGCCAGCCAGTACCAGGCGAAATCTACCGCCAGCGAGGGGCCGATCGGGTAGATCCGTGGCAGCGTCAGGCTCGCCAGGAGCGCCAGCACGCCAGCCCAAAACGGTACCACATAGTCGCTTAGCTGAAAAGGCGTGGTGGCGCGCTGGCGCTGGGCCGCGCGGGCCGCCCGCCGCAGCTCGGCCAGGCCAAACTCGTCCAGGTTCTCCAGGCCGTACTCACGTGAGAAGGTGAGGGCGGTAAGCGCGAGGATCAGGCTCACGGCGACGCCGGTGATCAGCTTGACGAGCACCAGGGTGCTCAGCCCAAACCCAAGCAGCGTCAGGTCGGGTTCCACAAAGCGCTGCTGGGCCAGAAAGAGCGCCAGCGCGACGTAGTTCAGCAGCAAGGCCGGGACAGTAAGCCGCCAGTCGCGGAACAGCAGCACCACCGCTGCCGTCACCCCGATCCCGATCAGAAGCCAGTTGATTTGCATAGCTATTGCGCCATTAGTAGCATAATCGTGAGCAGCGCCACGAGCACGCCGAGCAGATAGTAGCGCTGCTCAAACAGTCCAATCACCAGGCGCAGCGCCTCGCTTGATCGCTCCAGGCCAACCCAGAGGCCGCGCAGCAGCGCGGTGGGTTGGCCGAGCCAGGCAAGCGGGCGCAGCGCGGTGCCGAGCGCCACGGGCGCAATCCGCGTCGGCGCCTCGTCTGGGTCGCGCTCAAGGCTGCGGGCCGACGCCGTGCGGGCCAGGGCCAGGGCCAGCAGCGCCAGCAGGGCTGCGGAAGTCAGGACGGCGGCCTGTGCAATGGGGTCTACTGGCATGGCCGGCGGCGCAAACGGCACCGAGCGCAGCCAGAAGGCCCAGGCCAGCCCCGGCGCAACGCCGAGCACGAGCAGCGGCGCCAGCACAAGCAGGCCGGGCGCCCAGTCGCTCCAGGCGCTCTGCGCGTCGGCGGGCGCCCAAAGCCCAGCAAGCGGTGCGAGCAGGGCCAAAGCGAGCAGCACCGCCCCAGCCAGCAGCGGCGCCAGCAGCCAGGGCTGCTGCTCGAGCGCGGCCTCTAGCAGCCAGAGCCGCCCCCAGAAGCCCCAGAGTGGCGGCAACCCCAGGCTCGCTGCGGCGCCTATAGCCCAGAGCGCGCCTGCTGGCCGTGGCGCTACGGCACCGCCGTCGGTGTAGTCATCGCTGCCAGTGCTGCGCTCGAAGCTTACGGCGGCGGCGGCGGCGAGCACAGCGGCGAGCATCAGGCTCACCAGCAGGCTCGGGCCTGCCAGCGCGGCGAGCGGGCCGGCGAGGCCCGCTGCGGCCACCACGAGGGCGGCCTGCGCCCCGGCGGCCCAGCCTAGCATCGGCCGCAGGCGCCGCTCGCCGAGTGCGCCCGCGCCGCAGGCAAGCGCGCCGAGCCCGCCGACCAGTCCCAGCGCCACGGCCCAGCCTGTGGGTAGCAGCGGCAGCGCCGCCGTGGCGCGCAGCAGCCAGCCAAGGGCGGCGGCGGGGGCGCTCAGCCCGAAGATCAGCGCGCCGAGGGGCGCAGGGCCAGCCACCGCCTCCTTGTGGGCCGTGAGCAGCGGCGGGCAGCCGGCCAGGGCCAGGGCCGCCAGCAGGCCGGCCGCCGCCGCCGGCCCAAACGGCAGTGCGCCTGCCGCCAGGGCTGGGCCGCCCGCCAGCAGCGCCACCGTGAGCAGGGCGCTCGCCAGCAGGCCCAGCGTAAGCCCGCGCGGCGGCGCCTCGTCGGCGCCCGCAACCCCGCTGGCCCGCAGGGCGCCGTAGCCCGCGATGCACAGCACTGCCCAGGCCAGCGGGTGGATCAGCGAGAGCGGCGGGGCCGCCAGGCTGAGTAGCGCCGCCGCCAGACAGATCAGCGCCCAGCCGATCAGCGCGCCAAAGCCGCGCACCGTCGCCGCGACGGCGCCCGCCAGGGCCAGCAGCGCCGCGCCCCCACCGCAAAGCAGCGTCGCCGCGATGGCCCGCTCGCTTGCGGCCAGCCCCTCCACTACGGTAAAAGCTGCGCCGTCGAGCGCCAGCAGCGTGAGCGGCAGCGCGTCGGGCGCGGGGGGCGCGGCAAGGCCGAGCAGCGCCGCGCCGCCAAGGCAGAGCGCCGCCGCCGCATAGCCGAGTAGGCGCGTCGGCACGGCGCGGCTCAGGCCAAAGCAGAGCGCCGCCATAAGCAGCAGGATCACAAAGACAAGCAGGAGCGTCATGGTAGCGCGTGTATCCCCAGACAGGCATCGCACGGGTCGGTGGAGACGATAATCAGGGCCGCGTCGTCGAGCGCCGCCTGGGCCAGCGCCGTGCGGGCGAGCAGCCGGTCGAGCTGCGGCGCGGCCTGGTACGCCACTGCCACGATCCGGCGGCCATCGCCCTCCACGCTGTAGCGCAGGGGGCCACGTGGGGCCTCCACCGCCGCGCTCGCCGTGGCTGCGGGCAGCTGCTCCGGCAGCGTCCCACGCCAGGCGCCTCCCGGCAGTTCCTCGGCCACGCGCTGCACGATGCGCAGGCTGTCGAGGGATTCCAGCAGCAGCACGAGCATACGGGCGTACACGTCGCCGCCCTCCTGGGGTGCGCTGTCGGGCGGCAGCTCGGCGTAGGCCGCGTAGGGCGCGTCGTGGCGCAGGTCGGCGGCGAGCCCGGCGGCACGGGCCATCGGCCCAGCCAGGCCAAATTGCTCGGCCGCGCTCGCGCTGATCACGCCCACATCGAGCGTGCGCGCCAGTAGTGGGCGCCGCGTAATCGAGCCGTCGGCGATTGGGAAGAGCGCCGCACGCGCGGCAGCCGCACGGCCCAGCGCCGCTCGCGCCACGTCGCTCAGGTCATGGGCGAGGCCGCCGGGCAGCAGCCAGCCGCCCATACGCTGGTCCGTGAGGGCGCCGAGGGCCGTGCGTACGGCGGCGCCGTGGGCGGCAAAGGCCGCGCCAAGCGGGCCAAGCCCCAGCGTAGCGCAGATCGCCGCCAGGGTGGCGAGGTGCGAGCTCGCCCGCTCTAGCTCGGCGGCGGCCACGCGCAGCCAGGCGGCCCGCGGCGTGGGCGCAATGCCGGCCAGCGCCTCCACGGCCTGGCAGAGCGCGAGGGCGTGGGCGAAGCCGCAGCTGGGGCAGTGCTGGCCGGCCGCGTCGAGCAGCCGTCCAAGGCCCATCCGCTCGGCCTGCCCAAACGGCGCGCTCGCACTAGGCTCGGGGCGATACTCCACGTCGGCGATGCGCTCGCCTTCCACGGTGAGCA